>JAGVJT010000238.1 GCA_020050955.1 Legionellales bacterium
GAAAGCGCGAGGTCTTCTTGATGGGAAAACTGTTCAGCGCATCTTCTTTAATGAAATTACCAAATCAGCATTACAAGAAGCGATTCGTCATCCGCGCGACATTGCGATGGATCTTGTCAATGCACAGCAAGCACGACGCGCACTGGATTACCTTGTTGGTTTTAATTTGTCGCCTTTATTGTGGAAAAAAATACGACGTGGTTTATCTGCCGGTCGCGTGCAAAGTCCTGCGTTACGTTTGATCGTTGAACGAGAAGAAGAGATTGAATCGTTTGTCGCACAAGAATATTGGCGTATTTCTGCTCAATGTAAGCATCATGAAACAACGTTTGATACTCGATTAACACATTATAAGCATGATAAACAACAACAATTTAGCATTGTTGATGAAAAAACGGCACATGCAACTAGAGATAATATCATTCGTGAGGCTAAAGGTGCAGTTTATGTCGAGCAAATTGATAAAAAACAACGCAAGCGCCAACCAACGGCTCCGTTTATAACTTCCACATTGCAACAAGAAGCGGCAAGAAAATTAGGATTTACTGCTCGTAAAACCATGATGGTTGCTCAGCAATTGTACGAAGGTATCGACATTGGCTCAGGCACCGTGGGGCTGATTAGTTACATGAGAACCGACTCTGTGTCGTTATCGACGGAAGCTATCGATGAAATTCGCACGTACATTTCTGAGCGTTTTGGAGCAGAACATTGTCCTGCTCAAGCACGTACTTATAAAACAAAATCTAAAAATGCTCAAGAAGCGCATGAAGCTATTCGACCAACGTCTGTAAAACGCACACCTGACATGGTTCAATCGGCCTTAACTACTGATCAAATGAAGTTATACAGCCTTATTTGGAAGCGTACATTGGCGTCTCAAATGACGGATGCCTTGATTGATACTGTAGCAGTTGATCTTTTAGGTGGTGAAGGCACGCGTTTTCGTGCAAATGGTGCAACGGTTGTGTTCCCAGGCTTTCTATCTGTTTACGAAGAAGGTCGAGACGATTTAAAAGAAGATGAACAGCAAGACGCCCGATTACCTGTGTTTGTTGTGGGGGAATCTGTAGAGCTTCAAGCTGTGATTGCAAGCCAACACTTTACAGAACCGCCGCCACGTTACTCGGAAGCGTCTCTTGTTAAAGCCTTAGAAGAGTTTGATATTGGTCGTCCGTCAACCTATGCCTCGATTATTCATACCTTGCAACAACGTGAATATGTGACGGTAGAAAAGAAGCGTTTCTTTCCAACAGACGTAGGGCGCATTGTCAGTCGATTTTTAACCACGTATTTTACAACGTATGTTGATTATCAGTTTACGGCGCAATTAGAAGATACGTTAGATGCTGTGGCACGTGGCGAAAAAGACTGGATTCCTGTGTTAAAGGATTTTTGGCAGCCGTTTACGCAACAAATTGCAGACATTGATGAGCAAATTAAACGAAAAGATGTGACGACCGAAACATTAGATGAAAAGTGTCCAAAGTGTAGTAGTCCACTTGCGATTCGGCTGGGTAAACGAGGTCGCTTTATTGGTTGTACGGGATATCCTGAATGTGACTATACGCAAGATTTAAAAACAGCATCCAGTGAATTATCAGCACCTCAAGTTGTTGAAGGACGCGTATGCCCCCAGTGTGAAGGTGAATTACAGATTAAAACGGGGCGTTATGGTCGATTTATTGGTTGTGGAAACTATCCTAAATGCAATTTTATTGAGCCACTCGAAAAACCAGAAGATACGAATGTTGGGTGTCCGAAGTGTCACGAAGCTACAATTTTAAAACGCAAATCTCGGAAAGGAAAAATATTTTATTCGTGTGGCCGTTATCCTCAATGCGATTATGCCTTATGGCATGAACCTCTTGCACAAGCATGCCCTAAATGTGCATGGCCGTTGTTAACGATGAAAGAGAATAAACGCTCAGGACGGCAATTGATTTGTCCACATGATGGTTGTGACTATCACGAGAAATTACCGACATAGTGGGACGATGTGCCTATAAAAAAATATTGACATCTTGATTCTGCTTAGATGAGAATAGGCACAATTATTTTTGTGTATAAGGAGCAATCAACATGGCAGATAAAGTACGTGGTACAGTAAAGTGGTTCAATGAAAGCAAAGGGTTTGGATTTATTGAATGCAATGGCAAAGATTACTTTGTACATTTCAGTGCGATTTCTGGTGGTGGATTTAAAACATTACAAGAAGGGGCTGCTGTGATGTTTAAAGCGACTCAAGGCCAAAAAGGACCGCAAGCAGAAGAAGTTGAAGTTATCTAATGATTGCTTATTCAAGACGCATGCTGAAATCCAAGATCCATCGAGCTTCCGTGACGCATGCTGATCTTGAGTACGAAGGTAGTATTACGCTTTCACCAGAATTGTTGCAAGCGGCGAATATCTTACCCAATGAAGCAGTTCATGTATGGAATGTGACAGCAGGGACAAGGTTTGAGACTTACGCTATCGAAGGATATGCTGGTTCTCAAGCTGTTTGTGTCAATGGCGCTGCAGCTCATCTTGTGACACCTGGTGATATTATTATCATTGCGTCTTTTATTCAGCTTGAAAATGAACATTGCGCGGCTTGGGAGCCTACTGTTATCTTTGTTGATGAACGTAATCAAATAAAAGAAAACCGCCCTGAGAGCCTTGATTTACCTTGGGCTTCTGCGCTTTGTGAGCCCGTTTAGAGCGTTTTTTCAATTATGACATGATTGTAATCAACATGTCATAATTGTGTCATCGTTAGTTTGCTAACATCATCAAATTCGTAATTTAGCTTGCGAGTTTGCATGAACGCTAATATCAAAACATTAAAAAAACCATCTTTTTTCCACGCATTATTCTGC
>JAGVJT010000078.1 GCA_020050955.1 Legionellales bacterium
ACAGGATTAGGCATTGATGAATTACTTGATGCTATTTTATTACAATCTGAAGTTTTAGAATTAACAGCCTACACAGAAGGTGCGGCAAAAGGCGTGGTCATTGAATCACGATTGGATAAAGGACGTGGTCCTGTGGCAACTGTTTTAGTCCAAAATGGAACGCTTCGTAAAGGCGATATATTGTTAGCCGGTTTACAATATGGCCGTGTCCGCGCACTTGTGGATGAAAATGGTGAATTAATCGATGCAGCAGGCCCTTCTATTCCTGTTGAAGTATTAGGTTTATCAGCTGTTCCTCATGCTGGCGATGATGTTCTTGTTGTTGCGGATGAAAAACGCGCACGTGAAGTCGCTTTATTTAGACAAGGCAAGTTCCGTGATGTGAAGCTTGCCAGACGTTCGAAAACATCACTAGATGGTATATTTGAACAGTTAACGTCGGCGGGATTAAAAGCATTGAATGTGGTTCTAAAAGCCGATGTTCAAGGGTCGATTGAAGCTATTTCTGATGCATTAGTGAATTTATCCAATGATGAAGTCACTGTGAATGTGGTTGGTAGTGGTGTTGGTGGTATTACAGAATCAGATGTGCATCTTGCTATCGCGTCGAATGCATTACTTATCGGTTTTAACGTACGAGCGGATGGCGGTGCTAAGCGTCTTGTTGAAGCAGAATCTGTCTCATTGCACTATTACAGTGTGATTTATGATATCGTCGATCAGGTGAAAGCTGCTATGCTTGGTATGTTGGCACCTACGTTCAAAGAAGAAATTATTGGGATTGCAGAAGTTCGTGACGTGTTCCGTTCGCCAAAACTAGGCGCCATTGCTGGATGTATGGTTGTTGAGGGTGTGATTAAACGAAATAATCCAATTCGTGTTTTACGAAATCATGTGGTGATTTATGAGGGAACATTAGAGTCATTACGTCGATTTAAAGATGATGCGTCTGAAGTTCGCCAAGGATTTGAGTGTGGTATTGGCGTTAAAAATTACAATGATGTTAAAACAGGCGATTTAATCGAAGTTTTCGAAACCATTGAAATGAAGCGAGAGTTATGAGTCAAGCGGGAAAGCGAACTGACATCATTGCAGAAATGATGCAACGAAAATTGAGCCATTTGATTCAGCAAGAAATCCGTGATCCACGTCTGCCAAAATTAATTACAATTTCGGGCGTGGATGTTTCACGTGATTTAAGTCATGCAAAAATCTATTTTACTGTCTTTCAAGATGATCATGCTGTCATTGAAACGATCTTGAATAATGCCGCGAGCTTTTTACGAACTGCATTAGCCAGGACATCAACGTTGCGTACGGTTCCTCAATTGCATTTTATTTTTGATTCTTCCGTTGATTATGGCCGGCGCTTAAGTCGCTTGATTGATGAGGCAAATCAGGATGACGATACGTCACATGAGTAATGAAAAACGTGCTATCGATGGCATCGTTTTAGTGAACAAACCACAAGGGTTAACGTCTAACGCTGTTTTGCAACGAGTGAAAAGGCTTTTTCGTGCCAAAAAAGCGGGTCATACCGGAAGTTTGGATCCACTGGCAACAGGCATGTTACCGATTTGTTTAGGTGAGGCGACAAAGGTTTGTCATTATCTACTGGATGCTGATAAATGCTACGACGTTTGTGGTGAATTAGGTGTGACCACTGACACAGGAGACGCGATGGGCAAAGTACTGACACGTGTTGAAGGTGTTTTTATTTCACAAGATATATTGAACATGGCATTGCTACCTTTTTCAGGCGCCATTAAACAAACGCCACCAATGTATTCTGCGCTAAAACATCAAGGTAAGCCTTTATACCATTATGCACGAAAAGGGGTGACACTCGAGCGTGCGCCGCGCGATGTCCGCATTGATGAGTTACAATGTGTCGCGTTTGATGGTGTTCGCATGAACCTGCATGTGGTCTGCAGCAAAGGGACGTATATCCGTTCATTAGTTGAGTCCATTGGTGATGAATTAGGTTGTGGTGCGCATGTTACGATATTGCATCGCTGTTATACCGCAGGCTTTGAAGACGACGTGATGTTTACGCTCGATGAACTTGAAGCCATGGATGAGGCGCATCTGCTAGGCACATTATTGCCGATGACGCGAGCACTGAACCATTTTCCTTCCGTGACACTGTCAATTGATCAGCTGCACGCTTTACGTCAAGGACGCGTGCTGCAAGATAGTCTTCATTTTGCACAACAAGGTTGTGTTCAATTGCACACAGAGCATCAACAATTTGTTGGGCTTGGAGAAATTCAAGCTGATGGTATTCTAATCACTAAACGATTGCTTGCGTTTGAAAATACGCCTTGACATCGTCGGGTGCGTTAATAATTGTTCAAAAATATCGACGCTCCATGGTTTCTCGATGCTATCCATGGCATCCATTGTTAACGCACGCTAATATTTTTTAACCTGTGTAGCACGATGTCCCTTTTCCCTCTTGTTTTATATGTTATCTCTTGATAGAATTCATTCCTCTAAAAGTGTCCCTATTTTTTTTCAGGAGTGGATGATGTCGCTAACGAGCGTACAGAAAGCAGAAATTATTAACGCTTACAAGCGTTCCGAGCACGATACCGGCACGCCTGAAGTGCAAGTTTCGTTAATCACAGGTCGGATTAAATATTTAACCGAACATTTTAAAGAACATAAGAAAGACTTCCATTCGCGTCGCGGATTACAAGCATTGGTAAACAAGCGTCGTAAACTTTTGAAGTATTTGAAAAAAAATGATGGAACGCGTTATTCTGCGTTGATTCAAAGTTTAGGTTTGAGAGATTCTTATTAATTCAATGGACATGAAATGTTGAATTAACAAGTAGTATTCAAAAATTAATAAGAGGCGCGTGTTTCAGGCGCCTTTTTTTTTAAGGTAATTCATATGACTAAATACGTTAAAGAAATACAATTTGGCGAACATACGCTAACTTTAGAAACAGGTGAAATTGCACGACAAGCTGATGCGGCCGTGTTTGCCTCCATGAATGGCACGCAAGTACTTGTGACTGCCGTGAATAAAAAAGAAGGTGCTGAAAAAAATAGTTTCTTCCCGTTGACGGTTCATTATCAAGAAAAATATTACGCTGCAGGAAAAATTCCTGGTGGGTTTAATAAACGAGAAGGGCGACCAAGTGAGCATGAAACATTAGTATCACGTCTTATCGACCGTCCAATTCGTCCATTGTTTCCAGATGCGTTTTGCAATGAGATACAAATTGTTGCGACTGTGATGTCATTAAACCCTGATGTACCAGCTGATATTATTGCCATGATCGGTGCATCCGCGGCACTCGCAATCTCAGGGCTTCCTTTTCAAGGCCCAATTGGTGCTGCGCGCGTAGGCTATAAAGACGGCATTTATTTACTAAACCCAGGACCTAAAGCATTAAGATCGGAAGAGCA
>JAGVJT010000065.1 GCA_020050955.1 Legionellales bacterium
GTCGTTTGTAGAGCCAAGTGTTGGTAGCAAAGTAGGTATAGCATCAGAAGCAGCAGGGCGCGATGAAATCGACGGGCTCGCGATAAAAAAGGACGAACTTCGTCCTCTTCTTTTATGTTTCTTTTCTTCTGGCAATGTTGTTTTCTTTAACACTGCAGCATTAGCATTCAAAAACGACATCATCTCTTGATTCGCGCAATCCATCGCTATTTCCAATAAACCACAATACTTCCAGCCTTGGTTTTCTTCAAGCAAGTACTTATCATCAACCACGACACCATATTTCAACACATGATTTCGCGATATTAAAAAAATCGCAACATGATTATTATGAAGCTGTATGCTTTTTGCAATCACATGCGTCACAAAACTCAAGGAGCATCGAATATCATCATCAACACCATGAACGGTTAACACTTGATGAAAATTCATAGTTAAAACATTAAGCACATGCCACACAGGATGATAAGCATTCCTTGCAATCACAGACCATTCTTTTTCAAGTTGATGCATGATATGCGCCACACAGTCGCGCTTACTCTCTATTGAAAAATGACGAAGCTGCTCTGTATGGCGAACGTCAATCCAATCAGGAATCTGGTGTTCTAAGGCTGCTACAAACATAGATTCACTTATTTGTTTTCGTTGGTTTTCTGAGGTAAAAATTAAATCACCATGAATTCTAAATGCTAAAGCATGCTGGCCATAGCGCACCACATGTGTTCGCGCTTCATAAGACATCCACGCATTCCATCGAGCTTTATCTTGAAGAAAGCTCGTCTTAAAATTTTTTTTAAAATTGACCAATCGGAATAAAAAATTGTTATAAAATGCGCCAAAATCCGGATGCGTGCTATCTAAGATTTTTTGCATAATGGCTTCTAATAATGTCATTGGAGTGCAATACATGCGAATCGCTGTTGCAAAAACCTCATTTAAAAAAACATCACTTGCCGGAAGTTGATCGTATTCTTCATCTGAAGAAATGTTGAGTAACTGATACCACCATGCACGGTTTTTAGGTTTTTCATGCGTAAATGACTGCCATTTTTCATGAAGTATTGTCAAACGACAGTGTCCATCATTATCATGTTCATCATAAAAATGATCACGCCAAAAGGAACAAATTTGTTGTGTAAAAAAATATTGATCTGCTTTTTCATCATAAACGACTGACAACGTCTCATCGCTGCATTTGCTCGACATGAATACATTCAAAAACATCAAAGATGCTAGATTTTTAATACGGCCATCTGTGGACGAAGATTGCAATGTTGACGCGTCACATTGGTATAATGGTGTGAGTGAGGTGATATCGGATGACATCACATCTGGGTAAGGTGCCCATAATCGTAACAACGCCATAGCAAAGCGCGTCGTTTGATGTCGAAAAATAACGCTGGCATGCTCTTCTGCATTGTTGGTATGATTTTTCGTATACTTCGGGTATTGCAATGCATAAAAAGTTGCCGCACTGCCCGCAAAAACTCTTGATGATGCTTTCTTCATATCAACAAACAAAAGCCATAAAGAACAAAACGAGAACAAAAAATAGCATCTTTGATACTGATGTGCAATCACTCATTGGCTCATCACAAAGCAACTGCGATGAACCATTTATCACACTAAACTTCAACTAAAAGATCACATTGAAACTCAGGGACTAAACTCTTTAATAAAATCAACAACTCTGTATGTTGATGTGTGCTGCATGCAGTACTTATCATGCGCAACGTTTGTATCAATTCATTCCAATCAATTTCTCGAAATTTCGCTTTGAAAAGTTTCTCATGCTCGGTTTGCACCAATTGCTCAGAGGGGTGAAATAATTCTTCAAATAACTTCTCACCAGGACGTAATCCGGTGTATTGAATTTGAATATCTTTTCCTGGTATTTTGCCAGCCAAGCGAATCATTTGCTCGGCTAAATAAGTGATTTTAATCGGCTCACCCATGTCTAGCACAAAAATTTCACCGCCAGAGCCGTTCACCATCGCTTGTAAAATTAACTGACTTGCCTCGGGGATGGTCATAAAATAGCGTTGAATATCAGGATGCGTCACTGTTAAAGGCCCACCTGCTTCCAATTGTTTTTGAAAAAGCGGAACCACACTGCCCACTGAACCAAGCACATTGCCAAATCGTACCGTGATAAACTGCGTCATCGTACGTGCATTCAAGTTTTGACAATAAATTTCAGCAACGCGCTTTGTTGTTCCCATGATATTGGTTGGATTAACAGCTTTGTCTGTTGAAATAAGAATAAATTTTTCAACATCCACCGCAACACTGGCCTCAGCAACAACTTGCGTGCCAATCACATTATTACGCACAGCGACACGCACTTGATTTTCAAGCATAGGAACGTGTTTATAAGCTGCCGCATGAAAAACCAGCTGTGGTTTAAACGAACGAAAAACATCATTCACCGCAACAGAATCAACCACACTAATCAACGCGGGCCTCACGGGAATGCCAGGGAATTGCTTCGTTAACTCTTGCTCGATGGTATAAAGATTAAACTCATTATTATCAAGAATTAACAGTTCTTGAGGTTTTAATGCCATGATTTGTCGGCATAACTCAGAGCCAATCGAGCCACCAGCACCAGTCACCAACACGCGATGTGATTGTATGTTTGCTGCAATTTTATCCCATGCAAGCGTCACTTGATCACGCCCCAATAAGTCTTCAATGTTCACTTTGCGAAGCGCATTCACTTCAACACAGCCTGATGCAAGCGCCTGCAAACTAGGAAGGGTGCGAAAAGGAATACGACATGCTTCGCAATGACTCACGATACGACGCATGGCAGCAGAACCTGCTGATGGAATCGCAATAAAAAGAAGATCAATATTGCACTGCACAACAAGCTCAGGCAATTGCGCGAGTGTTCCTAAAACACGCACACCATGAACCTCTAATCCACGCTTGCTTTTTTGATCATCAACAAGACCAACAGGTAAATAAGCAGAGTTTCGTTTTAAATCACGAACGAGCCCCTCACCTGCATGCCCCGCACCAACGATGAGCACACGCTTCACATCTTCTAAAACTAATTGTTTCTGGCGTTGGTCACCATAATAGCGAAGCAATAATCGTCCGCCACACAAAAGAGAAGTCAAAATCAAGCAGTACAACGGTAAAACCGAACGCGGTAGCGCAGGAAGGAAAGAAAACAAATAAAATAAAGGTAGCACAAATAGCGTTGCAGCCACTGTTGCCCGTAAAATGCGTGTGACATCATTCAGTGAAGAGAATCGCCATAACCCACGATAAACCTTGAAATGATAATAGCAAGCGATTTGAACAGCACACAAAGAAAATAGCGCGCCAAGCGAGCCCCATGATGTCAAATGCGCAGGCAATGCATTCATGTCGTAACGAAGCCAACAAGCAAGCCCCCAAGCAACCGGAATAGCCAACGCATCGAATGCAATGACAGGCAACTTCGAGACAATTTTTTGAACAAAAATCTTCATCTTAAGATCGGAAGAGCA
>JAGVJT010000165.1 GCA_020050955.1 Legionellales bacterium
ATCATCAACGCGCGTACCAGAGCATGATATTCAAGACGCCATTAATAAAGCGGTCTATGATGACGAATTTAAACCAACCAAATTAGATTACTTGACCACCGCATTACAAGACACACTATTACAACATCAAACAAAATTAGAGTTAACCTTAAAGCTTCCTGCACTACAAAACCCTAACACAATGAGTGAACCAAGCAGTCCGGACGGCAATCAAACTGAAATAGACACAATAACGCCTTATAATGAGGACAAAGATTACACCTCACACTCACCACTTAATGCTCTCATCAATGCATTTAAAACATCCATGCAAAATGATGTTTCATCTACGTCGATGGTTCTTCAAGCACTTTCATCTCCATCCATGAGCGCATCACCATATTCTGATCATGAAGATGAAAACGATGAGGGAGTAAGTTACGTTTCTTCACCAACACCCGTTGAAATGGAAGCTTCATTGAATATTAGCCCATTTTTTACATACGAAAGAGATCGAAAACGAAAATTTAATCTTGACTTATCATACGTGTCATCACACAAACGCCAGCAACAAACAACGCCTACAACCACTGCTCTCGCTCAGGACAATGAACAAAACCCAGGAGAAATAGCACAGAACCTAGCAAACAAGCTAGTTGACGTTATCGAACAACGAACGAATACGAATAAAGAACTTAGAGTAGAAATGCTGGCTTCATCCGCATTGAAGCTTTAAGCTCTACCTTTTATGTGATACATGATGAAATCTACTGATGTTTTAATTATTGGTGCAGGCGCTGCCGGCTTAATGTGTGCTATCGAAGCAGGGAAACGCGGGCGTCGCGTTTTAGTGCTTGATAAAAGCAACAAACCAGGCAAGAAAATCTTAATGTCAGGTGGCGGGCGTTGTAATTTTACGAATCAACATACCACACCACAGCAATTTATTTCGCACAATGCTCATTTTTGTAAATCTGCATTAAGTCGCTACACGCCTGAGCATTTTATTGAGATGGTTCAACGTCATCGCATCTCTTTTTTTGAAAAAAAACTAGGGCAGCTTTTTTGTGAAGAAAAAGCCATGCGCATTGTTGATATGCTATTAAGTGAATGCCAACAGCATGATGTTGAGATCAAATTACAACAACACATTGAGCACATTCAACATAAAAACAATCATTTTATTCTTGAAAGCAATCAAACAACTTATCAAACCTCCTCGCTGATTGTCGCCACCGGTGGATTATCCATTCCAACGTTAGGTTCGAGCCCCTTTGGTTATCAAATCGCGAAACAATTTGGATTGAACATTTATCCAACACGCGCAGGCCTTGTTCCTTTCACATTACACGAGCACGATAAAACACGTTTTACCGAACTCTCCGGCATCTCACTCGATTGTGTAGTTTCATGTAATGGTGCGTCATTTCGTGAGAACATGTTGTTTACGCATCGTGGGTTAAGCGGCCCGGCCATGCTTCAAATCTCTTCTTTTTGGCATCCAGGCGATGCGTTATCCATTCATTGTCTACCAGATCTTGATTTACATGCAACACTTCTTCATGCTCAAAAAATAACCCCCGATAGTCATTGTAAAACCATCTTAAGCCAATACTTTCCAAAACGATTATTAGACGTTTTTCTTGATGAAAACAGTTTAAATAAAGCAGTAAAACAATTTACTCAGAACCAACTTCAAAGCATCGCATTGCAAATGCAGCATTGGAGCATCAAACCCAATGCAACCGAAGGTTATCGCACGGCAGAAGTCACGCTTGGTGGGGTTGATTGCAACGAAGTATCATCGAAAACATTCGAAACCAATAAACAACCAGGTCTTTATTTTATTGGCGAAGTGTTGGATGTCACAGGATGGCTTGGCGGCTATAATTTTCAATGGGCTTGGGCTTCTGGGTGGGCAGCAGGTCAAGTCGCCTAAATATCCAAAAATATTCATTTAATTGAATTTAATATCAATCAATGCTTGCGTGTTATGCATAAATCAATTAGGATAACATTAATCGCATATTATTCATTTTGATGGATTTAAATTCATGAAATGCCTTTACCGTATCGTTCTCTCTGGCGCAACAGGTTATAGCGGCAATGTTTTAGCATCGCTTATTCATCAGCATCCTTATTTACATCTCACAGGTGTGCATACTAGACAGACCCAAGATGAAGTCCATGCAACAATGCCAATTCTCAAACAGCGGCAAACACCTGTGTTTACCTTAGAGATGATTCAACAACAAGCACAACACATTGATGTCGTGTTATTAGCAACACCTGCTGAAACATCCATGGAAATCGTCAAAGCATTAGCTCACACAACGATTAACATCATTGATTTAAGTGGCGCGTTCCGATTGCCTGAAAATGAATTTTTAGCATGGTATAACATAAAGCATACAGCACCTAAGCTCATTGATAGCGCCTGTTACGGTTTAGCCCCTTGGGCTAAAAAACAAGCAAATCATAAGTTAATTGCAAACCCAGGATGCTATGCAACATGTGCATTGATGTCACTTATTCCGTTACTACATGAAGGCATTATTCAGCCAGACGACATCATTATTGACGCGAAGTCAGGTGTATCCGGTGCTGGTAAAAAAAATCATCCTGAATTGATGTTTTGTGAAATCGCCAACAATTTTATCCCTTACAAAATTGGCAAACATCAACATACACCCGAAATAAACCGTGCTTTAAAAGTGTTCACAGGAAAAGTTGTCGACGTTCAATTAACCACGTCTCTGTTGCCACTTGTCCGAGGCATTTCCATGACAATTTATGCCAAAGCCATCGAGAATATGACTGATGATGATTTAAAAGAGATCATTCATGCTTCGTTCAAGAAAGCTTACCAAGATTATCCTTTTGTTCGTATTCAATTGATTGATGACAATGACTCAACGATTGTATCGCTTAATCACGTGCTACAAACACCTTACACGCACATTGGCTATACCATCAAAAATGGTCGTATCACGCTTTTTTCATGCATCGACAACTTACTTAAAGGTGCCGCCAGTCAGGCGATTGAAAATATTAACGCGATGTATCATCTACCACTACATACAGGTTTACTTGCACACAAGGAGGCACCATGAGCTTAGAGTACGGTTTATTTAGAACCAAACTACCTAAAGGCTTTAAAGCAGGAGGCATCAATTGTGGTGTTCGAACGTATCGCCCTGATCTTGGTGTGATCATTTCAGAAAAGGATGCTGTTTGTGCAGGCGTTTTTACACAAAATCAATGCAAAGCAGCGCCTGTTCGTTACGCTGAAAACATTTTGCCTGCCGATAACATCAAGGCCATTATCACTAACAGCGGTGAAGCAAATGCCGCAACCGGTTTAGCTGGCATACAGCACAACCTTATCATGGCACAAACACTGGCACACGTTTTACAATGTGATGCAACTCAAATCTTAACCGCCTCTACTGGCGTGATTGGACGCACGTTATCGATTGAAAAAATCACACAGGCCATTCCCATGCTTGTTAAAAAAACAACAGATATTGCGGAGAATTTTGCAACGGCCATTTTAACCACCGATCTGGTTCCAAAAACTATTTATAAAGACGTCAAGTTGTCCACAGGTTACACCCGTATAACCGGCATATGCAAAGGTTCAGGCATGATTCACCCTAATATGGCCACCATGCTTGGTTATCTACTCACAGACGTTCATTTAAACATGCATGAAGCAAAAATTATGCTGAAGTCAGTGTGTGATAAAAGTTTTAATATGATCAGTGTCGATGGTGAAACATCAACCAATGATAGTGTTTTTTTCATGGCAAATGGCATGAGTGGACTACACCTAACGCATGATTCCGATAAGGAAATTTTCTATAACGCACTGTTACAAGTCGCCATCACCATGGCAAAAAGCATTGCAAGAGATGGTGAAGGTGCCTCAAAACTTATTGAAGTCAATGTCAGCGGAACAGAGCATTTATCGCAAGCAAAACACATAGCGAAATCCATTGTGGTAAGCCCGCTTGTCAAAACAGCCATTCATGGTGAATCACCTAATTGGGGGAGAATTATCGCAAGAATAGGCAATGAACGTTTATCCATGGCCATGCTTGAGAACTGCTCCATTGCAATTCAAGATACCGTGTTATTTGCCGATGGTATGCCGGCAGAGCACATCGATATCTCGGCCTTAAAATTGCAATTAGCACGCGATCACATCGTCATTAACATTTTATTCAAAGAGGGCCCGTACACAGCAACCGCGTGGGGGTGTGATTTAACCGAAGGTTACGTCAAAATTAACGCGGAGTATCTTTCATGAAGCAACTATCACCAAAGACGTTACTCATTAAGCTAGGTGGCTCGATTCTTGAACATGATATCACCTCTCTTTGCCAAAATATCGGATTACTCCAAAAAGTAGGTTATCAAATTATCATTGTGCATGGTGGGAGCAAAGCAATCCATCATGCGCTCATGAAATATGACATTAAATCTGAGTTTATCAATGGTTTACGTGTGACATCTCGTGAGGCCATAGATGTCATTGAAATGGTACTTTGTGGGCATGTTAATCGTTTACTGGTTAAAAAACTCAACTATTTAAACATCAATGCTTTAGGTTTATCAGGATCTGATCAGCGATTACTGCTTTGTGATCACTACAGTCAACAGCATGGATTTGTGGGGAAAATCAAACACGTCAACACCACACTTCTCCATCACGTTATGGCACTTGGCATCATCCCTGTCATTTCAACGATTGGTGTTCATAAAGATGGTCACGCGCTTAACATTAATGCCGACATGGCCGCTTGTCATATCGCCAATGCTATGCATGTAACACAAGTTCTTTACTTGACCGACCAAGATGGTATTTACGATCAAGAGGGTCAGTTTTTTTCCTCATTATCTATTGAGCAACTACAAGTACTCATCGATAACCAAGTGGTTACAGGCGGCATGCTTGTTAAAACACA
>JAGVJT010000074.1 GCA_020050955.1 Legionellales bacterium
AACCTAAATTCGGGAAATGATGCCCTTTTGCAAGCATTTGTGTGCCGACAATAATATCGGCTTCGCCTTCGTGAATGCGTTCTAGTTGTGTGCTTAATCGTTTCGCGTTATGACGTACTTCATCGCGATCAATACGCAGAATGCTTTGTTCTGGAAATTGCGTGGACAATGCTTGATGGATGCGTTGTGTGCCTGCACCAATCGGCAGTAGTTCTGTTTGTTGGCATAAATGGCAATGTGTTGGGACATCGCGCGTCAGTCCACAGTGATGACAAACTAACTCTTTTGTACGACGATGCAGTGTTAAATGACTATCACAAGCATCACAATCCACCATCCAACCGCATTGGTGGCATAAAAGAACAGGCGCGAATCCACGACGATTAATAAAAACAAGGACTTGTGCTTTTTTTTCTACATGCTCCGCGATAATTTTCTTTGTTGTTTCAGCAAGTCCATGCTTTAACGACTGATTGCGAATATCAATTAACTGATAATGCAAGGGGGTGTTATTTAGTGCTTTATGGGTTAAGCGTAACTTAGTGTATTTTTTTAGCATGCAGTTATGCAAACTTTCGGCACTCGGTGTAGCTGAGCCTAATATAATCGGAATGTCATGATATTGTGCGCGAATAAGTGCAGCGTCGCGTGCTGAAAATCGAACACCATCCATTTGCTTTAATGACGCATCATGCTCTTCATCAATGATGATTAAACCTAATGCTGGCATGGGCGTGAATAGTGCTGCCCGTGTGCCAATGATCAATTTAATGTGATTTTCTCGTGCAAGATACCATGCTTGTGCGCGTTCTGTGTCTGTCATATGCGAATGAATGACCGCCATGGGTTCGCAAAATCGTATGCGAAATCGCGCTAAGAGCTGTGGGGTTAAACCAATCTCTGGCACAAGAACTAAAATTTGTTTGTTTGTTTGAAGCACGCGTTGAATGAGATGTAAGTAAACTTCTGTTTTTCCACTGCCTGTCACACCATGCAAGAGATAACAATGATACCGATGAAGTTGTTGGCCAATGCATTCGACTGCTTCGTGTTGCTCTTGGTTGAGTTTAAGTGGCGATGCTAATGGCTCTTGATGAGCAGTGATGGTTGTTTTGTTTGTGATAGCATGTCCCAATCGATAGCGTTTTGGCAGTGCGAGCGAGAAGACAAGGGCTAAAGGTGCATGGTAATAGCGACTTATCCAGCGGCAAAGTGCAAATAATTCTTCACTAAGAAAGGGGGTATTATCAAGTGTTTGTGTAATTGGCTTTAAAGAAATGTGCTGGTGCTCTGATTCATGATGGCTAATGATAATACCAAGGCGCGTGCTTTTACGAAAAGGAACCCACACTCTTGCGCCCACGCAAGGTGGACTTTCTGGCTCGAATGCATAATCAAAAAAATCACGATTTGTCTTTAGCACGCTCACTTGGCATGTGTGTTTCATGATTCTGGCGTGTTAGTACTTGCTTGTCGTGTCCAGGTATGGCTTGCGGATTGTCCTGATGCGGAAAAAACTTTAACGACAAGACTTTCAATGCGATGACGAATGAGTTCATCGTTGTCTTTAATAAGCTCGTTTACAAACCAGCGTGATAATTCTTCAACGGTGATGTTTGTAAGTGGTAATAGCGTAATGTCTTCTTTTAAAAAAGGCATCTTTTTTTTGTTGAATGTGAAATAGTAGTACTCTTCGTCCTCTGCATACTCTAAAAAAGGAGAATGCTGAGGCATTAAGAAGGTTTGATTCAATTGTTTGCAAAGGCCGTGAACGCGATGCTTGTAATAGCGATAATCAAAGGTCATACCGTTTTCTTCAACCCAGGTGGTAAGTGCTAAATAAACACCATACCAATGGCCATGCAGTGGCTCTCGTTCGGTTGCAGAAAAAATCGTGGTGTGTCCTGCTGAAAACTTCATGGATTCTTTTTGCAGTTCGACCGTTGTTAAGTATTTTGCCATGGTTATAAGCTCGCTCGTTTATCGTGTAATTGAAACCCAGTCAGCGGCACGTCAAGTTGTTTGGTGAGTGCGATTACTTTAAACAATTCGCCCATTTCATTGGGTTGAATGAGTTGTTTAACGGCTTGTTGAGTTGAATAATGTGGGGCTTCTTCTGATGTTTTGATGAGTAAGTTTAGCAAATCATTTGCCAGCAAAAAAGAAGCTTGATTGGTGTAGCCTGCCACATGAAAGCCTGCTTTGTGTGCGGCTTCTGCGACGTGTGTAAAATCAACGTGTGCTGTGATGTCCTCTTTGCCTGGATGCAAAAAAGGATTGGTGTGTGCTTTGTGGCGTGCATGACACATTAACGTACCTTGGTGGCGGTCGGAGTGATAGTATTCATGTGCTGGAAATCCATAATCAACAATTAACATCAGGCCTTTGCTTAGCATCGCAGCACATTCTAATAACCAACCATCGATGAAAAGATTTACCTCTGAAAGATAAGGGGTAACATCATGAGTGATTATCGAAGCAAGGTGTGTCAGTAATGACTCATCAGTGCATGGGATAAATGTTTCTTTAAGCGTATCGTCGTTATTCAAATGCACCATGCTTGTTTGAATGCCCTGATTGGTTTTTAAAAAACGATGAACAGGCATGGCATCGAGCACTTCATTAGCTAAAATGACTCCTTCAAATGCTTCATCTGGCCAAGAAGACAGCCATTTTACCCGAGAGGCTAATTCAGGTATTTTTCGCTGAATGTGCTGCTTTTGTTGCTCTTTTAAAGTTGGGCTGACTTCTAGAATGTGATATTCGGTTGGTAGGCATTCAATGCGATGAAGTGCTGTAAGTATATCAATGCATAATTGCCCAGAGCCTGCGCCAAACTCAAAAATAATAGGCTTATTGAGGGTGT
The DNA here is from genome assembly GCA_020050955.1 of Legionellales bacterium. Classification (GTDB taxonomy): domain Bacteria; phylum Pseudomonadota; class Gammaproteobacteria; order Legionellales; family Legionellaceae; genus JAGVJT01. Next base: position 2,867 of record JAGVJT010000074.1, read on the forward strand.
CTAGAATAGGGCGGCATTGGTTGGCGAGGGTATAACCAAACAGAGGGGTTAATTCGGGTGCTGTGATAAAATCACCGTCTTTACCTAAAGGTCGATGTGTTGTGTAATAACCGACATGAGGCGCATACAAAGCGTAATGCATAAATTCGGCAAATGGCATGGCTTGGCGCTCGCCAAGTTGTGTTCGAAAGAAATCGGTGAATGTCATGATCAGTGAATGTAAAACAAATAACCATACCTTGAAATCGACAAATAAACAAGCACATTGTGTCGCTTTCGTCAGCGGGGCAGCTCGACGAATTGGTGCTAAAATTGCGGCCCATCTGCATCAACAAGGTTATAATGTTGTGCTGCATTATCATTATTCCAAAGAAGATGCGACCTTACTTTGTCGGCGCTTGAATGAAGTGCGTGCAAATAGTGCGATGATATTGCATGCGAATTTAATGCACATCGATATATTATCAGACGTAATTCAGCAAGCATTTCAATGGAAGCATCGATTGGATGTGTTAGTGAATAATGCATCGTTGTTTATTCGAACGCCCATCACTCAATTATTACATGAACAAGATAAAGCAAACACTGACATGTGGCAGGTGAATGTCAATGCGCCATTTCAGTTAAGTCAAACAGCCTTTCCTTTGTTGAAATTAACGCAAGGATGCATTGTGAACATCACTGATATTCATGCAGAAAAACCACTTCGTGATTATGGGCTATATTGTCAAACAAAAGCAGCG
>JAGVJT010000003.1 GCA_020050955.1 Legionellales bacterium
AGGTTGGCCTACAAGAGCGTAGACAAATTAAGCACGCACATGTTGCGTGTGATGTATTTTTGAGGTGTTTAGAACAAGAGCCAAGCGATGCATTCGTTCATCGTTTAAGCTTTCGTAATAAACTATCTAATTTGTATGTCATATTTCAACGGCTGATGAGCCAAGCATTGGATGGAAAATACGATGATGCAATTGACAATATTATGCGTTCTGCTCTTTCAGGAAGGCTTATTGAGCATCCCATGACTGTTGGCATGTTTCGTCGGTTGTACGTGGATATTCATGCTTATGCCCTCACAAAAGAACAGATGTATGATGAGATGCTTCATCAAACAGAACATGCCATTGAACATTTATTATCGTCATCGCGCATCAATAAACCATTGGTTTCGCCTGTGGAGCCAGAAGAGCGCGCAACATTTTTAATTCGCCGCCCTCAATATGCTGAGCATATGAGACATCTTCGTGAAATGTTGCATGCTTTTTTGGCGTTGTTTGATGATCGTATTCAAACAAGCCTTGGTTTGTGTAATGGGCATCGTCCAAATACGCGTGCTTTTCTATTGGAATCAAGAGGTATTCCTTTTGCGGAATTGGAGCAACCACATTTGATGCTTAATCAGTCAAAACAAGTGCTTAATTTAAAGCGTTTGGAAAATTGCCTTTTTCATTTAGAAGAAGCAAGCATTCAGCTTGAATGTTTAGACCGTTATCAAGAAGATGACGTTTCTTTATGGGCACGCATCAATAATCAACGACGTCAAGGCATTTATGTGATGCGTGTTTTTGAAATACAACGACATATGCGTGAAGCAATTTTATTGCTTTGGGCGTTGCATGATGCATTTTATGAATCAAATTTAGGGCGTGATTTGATCAGAACAGTAACGCAAACATTAACTTTTTTAAATGATATATGTGAGCCTTATCATTCGTTATTGCCTGAAGACAGCGTGAATACGACAACCTATAACGTTATTTTTTATGTGACGAATGCTTTAATTTTTTTACCTGAGCATTTGCATGAAATGGGCATGACTCATTGTTTGCCCGCACTGACAAGGGGAGATGCTCAACGACGAGCAAAACATGTGACGCAAGATATTTGTCGAATGATTTCTCAATCGAATGATTACGTTAAATTGTTATTTGAAGCACCTGCCATGATCTCATTGTTTCAACAAGCGTTAAAAAGAATTTATCGTTTTGCAAATGTGACTCATCAAACAGTGATGGATTACTTAGTATTCATTCAAGAGCAGGCGTTTACGTCAATGCTTATTCAGTTTGATCAATGGGAGAGTCGTTTAGGGCTAAAGCAAGGTTTATTGAGCGCGCCGATGAAAACAATGCTAGATGCATTCTATCATGGGCTACTCGATTCATTGCATTTACGCTCAATACAATACATTACGCTAGCGACCACCATGACACCTTTTCAAGTGCGTCTGGCAAATGTTTCTGCGCGTTTTGATGAAGCAAATAGCGTGTGTCAAGCATTGATGAAAAAGCGAGATGCGTTAACCGTATTTATTGATCTATCAACGCAATATCATCAAGCACGCTGGCCGATGATGCGTCGCGTCACGGCATTTTTGCGCCAAAGGCGAGTTGTTTCGTTGACGTCGTGCATGGATGCCTTAGGAGATATTATCCCGCTGTTCCAAGAGTATATGCCATCGTGTAAAGAAGCTTGTACGATGATTGTTGATGAAACACGATGGCAACGATTGCTCAATACCTCAGTGTCTTCCAAGACAATTTCAGATGCGTCTCTTCTAATTTTTCAAAAGATTGCTGATGTTTGTAAACAATATTTAAATGGTCTTATTCAAACACAAGAATTGATTTTAAACCTTGCGCGAGAAAAAAAAGAGTACTTAGGTCGTCAGATTTGTATACAAATCCGTGAAAATCATGGGTTGGTGGAGAATTATATTAAGAAAATGTTAACGCTTGAACGGTGTTTAGAGCCGTATACAGGGCGTTATCGAAACCTCATTTATTGTGACGATGAATATAATCACGTCTTACTTCAATACGTGAAAAGTATTGAAACGGATATTATTGCAAAAGCGCAGCATGCACATCATGTTGACGACGCTGTTAAAAGCCTTGTGACTAAACATCTTCAAGAATTTGAAAAAAGATACCTGTGTGACTTTCAAAAATTAGAAAAAATTCAAGTTGCTATCGCGAGGATGGAGCGTTATTTAAACAAACAAAGCTTGTTATTAGCACGACAAGACCATGTTTTTGAGAATCAGCAAACTATTCAAGCGAAACAAGCGTTGATGCTCGTTTTAACAAATATTCTTAAACAACGCGATGTTTCTGTGCAGCAACGTCTTGCGTTACTGCATCAAAAAATGATTAGTCCATCCTTTAAAAAAACGTTACTTTCGTATCATCAACATGAGAAATATCATTTTTCATGGCTTTTAGCGTGTGTTTTGTCCTTTTTGGAGTGGATACAATGTTATAAGTCAGAGCGTTTTCTTATTTATGAGCAGTTTAAAGCATCTATAAATATGCCTGTGTCTTTTGAGCATACACCTTGTTTTTTTAGTCCTTTATCTACGTTTCGTAAATTACCGCATATCGAGGCTATCTCTTCACCAACATCATCATGTCAATAGATGGTCGTTTTGAGCAAAATTTAATGATATGGCATATACTATAGTTACCAATCAAACCAAATAGGTGTGATGATGAAACGTTTAGGTTATTCCATGCTGCTCGTTGTTTCTCTTTTAGCGTTAGGAGGATGTTGCGGGGGTATCGAATATGAACCAAGCTGTGGTTCGTGTAATTCAAGCAGCGTTGGTTGGTATTAATCCATTGCGTATCGCAAAAACACGGTACGCACAGGTGTTAACGTGCGCGTAGTGTCAGGACATCGCAAGATGCAGACTCGATGAGATGCCGGGCTGTGTTGCCTAATAGTGCTGGAAGATGGTGTGGTGCATGATGACTACCGATGATGAGCAAATCACATTGAAGTGCATCGATAAGTTGCTGAGTATGTGTTTTAACCGCACCTACTTCAATAAATTGTTGTTCGACAGGTATATTGAGTGCATCGCCTACGGTACGTAATACTGTTTCTGCATCTTCTTTAAGTGGGCTATCAAACTCAGCGAAACCAAGCCCTTGGGCGAGCTGTAAGCTAGCTGGCGGTTCAATGACATGCAATAAAAATAATTTAGCATTAAATTTTTGTGCAATGTTTGCGGCTTGTTGACAAAGATCAAAATGTGCAGTGTTGAGATCTGTTGCATGCAATATGGTGGTATACACGGTG
>JAGVJT010000220.1 GCA_020050955.1 Legionellales bacterium
GCCAACATCATTGAGTTGCGGAACATTCGCCAATGTCACATGATCTGTCGCCAACAAAGCCGCCGCAATGATCGGTAGCGCTGCATTTTTGGCGCCAGAAATCACAACATCACCGTGTAATGGCTTACCGCCATGAATGATAAATTTATCCATGTTGTTTCTCCCATTCAGCTTGTGTCCATGTTTTCATGGTTAACGCGTGCAACTGCCCTGTTGTAATAAAATCTTGTAACTGCGCATAAACCCATTGCTGACGCGCAACTAAAGATTGCCCTGCAAATCGCTCACAAACAACGAGCAACTTATAATGATAACCATCTCCTGATGCCTCGACCAAGCTCACATCATCAAAATGAAGAAAGCGTTGCTCTATTTCTGCATGACTTAACATGAATCTTTTCTCTCTTTCAGAGGGTCCTCATGACCCTTGTAACAAGGTATCTACCCCACAAAACTCTGCCAATGTCTGAATAACATATGGCATGCCTTCAATCACAAACGTTTTTCTCTGGCGTTGACATAAGCGTTTCATTTCAATAAGCAACGCTAAACCAGCGCTATCACATAATGTTATCGCGCTTAAATCCAAGCAAAAACTCGTTCCTTGATGATACTTCAACTGCATTTTCAATTGATTTAAATTTGATACCACCGTATCAAACGTCAAAGATGACGATAGTTTGAATGCTTCTGTATTCATGACGTCGCCGCTTGGTGTTGTTTCATTTGTGCAATCAATGATTTCATGTCGGATTGTTGCAACACTTGACTAAATTGATTTCGAAAGCTCTGAAGTAAACTAACACCTTCAACACTCAAATCATAAACTTTCCATGTCCCATTTTTTTCAACCAACGCGTAACTTAATGGGATATTTTGGCCATTTGTTCGCTTAATCACACTGTTAACACGTGTGAATCGTCCTGTCGGCGCTGCTTGCTGTGGCGAAAACATTACCGTTTCACCCGCATATTCGGCAAGTGGTGTTGCATAGGTTCGAATCACAAGCTTTGTAAACGCTTGCGTAAATTCTTGCTTCTCAGCCGCGCTCGCCTGATTCCACGCACTACGCCCCAAAACAGAACGTGACATACCAACAACATCAACATGAGGTAACAAGTAATGTTCAACAGCTTGCTGAATGATAGCATGATTTGTCTTTAATTTAGCTTGATTTGTTTTTAATGTATCAATAATCTGATTAGCAGCACTTTCAAGCATCGGAACAGGCGAGGTTGAAGCCCACACCACAGATGCAATCACCCACATCATGCCAAACAATAACGCTTTTACTTGTTTCATGAATGCCTCTCTATTTTTTGATGGAAAATAACAATTGGCCAATCAGATTTTCAAGCACAATTGCTTCTTGTGTTTTCTCAATATTATCCCCTTCACGGAAATAAGGATGATCAGATTGTGCGTCATCAAATCCAGGCACAATGCTAACGTAATTTGAACCCAATAAACCTTCCGTTAAAATACGCGCAGAGACATCATCATAAGGAATAGGCATTGCCGATTGCAGCCGTAATGTCACGCGTGCATTTAGTGGTCCAGGTTGTAATATAATTTTCGTCACCTCCCCCACTTTCACACCTGCAATAGTCACTGGTGCACGAACTTTCAATCCGCCAACATTGACAAAATCAGCAGTGACTTGATAAGTCTTTGTAAAAGCATGCATGCTGACACCACTCACTTTCATTGCCATGACAAAAAAAGCAAGCAATCCAAATACCATAAATAACCCAACGCTCACATCCACTTGACGTTGCTTGCCCATTTACCAACCTCCAATCATGACTGCAGTCAATAAAAAATCAAATCCCAATACCGTCAATGACGCATACACCACCGAGCGTGTTGTCGCCTGACTGATCCCTTCTGCGGTAGGGACACATGTAAATCCCTGAAACACTGCAATCCAAATAACTAAAAAAGCAAAAATAGCACTTTTAATCATTCCATTTAAAACATCTGTTTGAAAATTTACAGCCGCTTGCATATTTGACCAAAAACTTCCTGCATCAATACCCAGCCACAACACACCAACGCAATACCCACCATAAATAGCAACAGCAGAAAAAATAATAGAAAGAAGAGGAAGCGCAATCACGCCGGCTAAAAATCGAGGATAAATAATACGAGCAAGCGGATCTACCCCCATCATGTCCATGCTCGCCAACTGTTCTGTGGCCTTCATTAAGCCAATTTCAGCAGTCAATGCAGAGCCAGCACGTCCAGCAAAAAGCAAAGCACTGATAACAGGACCTAGTTCGCGCGCAATGCTCAACGCTAATAATTGTCCTAACTGACTTGAGGCACCAAATTTTTGCAATGTATGGTAACCCTCTAATCCCACTACCATTCCAATGAATAAACCGGAAACAACAATAATTAAGCAAGACAACACGCCAACGAAATAAAGTTGACGCCAGAGATCTGGGCGTAATCGATGAAAATCAGGCTTTTGGCATAACATGTGCATCAAAAACCGTCCAGAACGGCCAATCACATCCAAACCATCCAAGGTTCGTTTTCCAAAATGAGCAAACCAATTAAGCATCAGAAAGCTCCTCGAATAATTCGTCCATGTATGGCTTAGCTGGATAGTGAAACGGCACAATGCCATCAGCTTCACCATGCATAAATTGCTTAACTTGCGGCTCTGTGGATGCCATAAGCATGCCAGGCGTTCCTTGGCCTATCACACGCCCTCCAGCCAACAAATAAATATAATCTGCAATTGAACATGTCTCTTCAACATCATGCGAAACAATAATCGTCGTTGTCTGCAGTAATTGATTAAGTCGCTTAATAAGCCTAACTAATACCCCCATGGAGATAGGATCTTGTCCCGTAAAGGGTTCATCATACATCATTAAA
>JAGVJT010000122.1 GCA_020050955.1 Legionellales bacterium
AACACCCCATGGAGAAACAGGATGACGTCCACCAGAAGTACGCCCTTCACCACCACCATGTGGATGGTCAACAGGGTTCATTGCAACACCACGAACAGTCGGACGAATCCCTCTCCACCGTGAAGCACCCGCTTTTCCTAAAGAACGCAAGCTGTGTTCACTGTTACTCACTTCGCCAACCACCGCACGGCAAGTCAACAATACTTTACGCATTTCAGTAGAGCGCAATCGAATAGTTGCATAAGCACCTTCTTTTGCAACAACTTGCCCACTGCATCCCGCGCTTCGTAAAAGTTGCGCACCTTTGCCTGGCTTGAGCTCAACACAATGAATAGTTGTACCCATTGGGATGTTTTTAAGCGGCAAGCAATTGCCCACACTGATAGGAGAATCTTGACCACTGACGACAGTATCACCTGTCTTTAAACCAGCAGGTGCAATAATGTAACGCCGTTCGCCGTCTTTGTAAAGAATTAATGCAATAAGAGCAGAACGATTTGGATCATATTCGATTCGTTCAACACGACCTTCAATGCCATCTTTTGTACGCTTAAAATCAATCAAACGGTAATGTGTACGAGAACCACCACCAATATGACGAACAGTAATTCGACCTTGGTTATTACGTCCACCTGTTTTGCTTAATTTTTCAACCAATGCAGCATGAGGCTTCCCTTTATGCAAATGGTGATGAACCACACGGATCTCACCTCGTTTACCGGGTGATGTTGGTTTTGATTTTAATAATGCCATCTTAGATCTGCCTTATTCGGTCACAGTAAAGTCAATATCATAGCCTGGTTGCAAAGAAACATACGCTTTTTTCCAATCAGATTGAGTGCCAACCTTTTGCTTAAAACGCTTTGTTTTTCCCTTCACATTTAAAACCGTGACATGCTTAACTTTAACGTTAAATAGATGTTCTACTGCTAATTTAATCTCATGCTTCGTTGCTGTATCTAAAACACTGAATGTAAATTGCTTGAGTCGATCAGCCATGCGTGTTGTTTTTTCGGAAACAATCGGCTCCCGAATAATCATTAATAATCGTTCCGCATTCATTGTAATTGCTCCTCTAATGTTCTGACCGCGTCCGCTGTCATGAGAACATGCTCATAACGAAGCAGGCTAACAGGATTAATCGAAGCGACATCACACAACTCATAGTCAATCAAATTTCTAGAAGCTAAATACTCAAACTCACCAACTTCTTGCACAACAATTAACGCATTCGCTAAGTTCATCGCTTCCATTTTTTTCATAAAATCTTTAGTTTTCAATGTGTTACATTGAAAATCACTGACAACACTTAGTGTGCCAGTACGTTGAAGCTCCGCAATTATACTACGCAATGCGCCTTTGTACATTTTTTTATTAAATTTTTGTGAATAATCACGTTTTTTTGACGCAAACGTCACACCACCTGAACGCCATAGCGGACTACGGATCGTCCCTGCGCGAGCACGTCCTGTACCTTTTTGATTCCATGGCTTTTTACCACCACCACGAACCTCTGAGCGTGTTTTTTGCGCACTGTTACCTGAACGAGCGTTGTTCATGTAGGTTACAACGGCTTGATGAATTAAGCCTTCGTTGTAAGGACAATCAAAAATTACGTCACTCACAGAAAGCGCTGTATTTGTATCGTTAGTCATGAGTTCCATTTAATTGTCCTTCTTTTGCTTTTTAACAGCAGGCTTAATTTCCACACGAGCACCAGGAGCTCCAGGAATCGCACCTTTAATGAGAAGTAGATGACGGTCTGCATCAACACGAACAAGCTCTAGTGATTGCACAGTACGCCGCACATTTCCCATGTGACCTGCCATTTTTTTACCTTTAAATACACGACCTGGCGTTTGATTTTGTCCAATTGACCCAGGAACTCGGTGTGATCGAGAATTTCCGTGCGTTGCATCTTGTGTTCTAAAGTTGTGTCGCTTAACCGTTCCGGCAAAACCTTTACCTTTAGAAACAGCAGCCACATCAACCCATTGACCATTTTCAAACACATCGCTAACAGTCAACGTCTGACCTAAGCTGTAAGCGTCAACGTTATCAAGACGACATTCCATTAACATGTCACCAGCTTCAACATTTGCCGCAGCAAAGTGTCCTGCCATAGGCTTGCTAACTCGACTTGGCTTTTTAGTGCCACCTGTCAATTGAATAGCTGTATAACCATCCACAGCCATATTTTTTACTTGAGAAACACGGTTTGGATACACTTCCACTACTGAAACAGGAATGGAAACTCCTTCCGGAGTAAATACACGTGTCATTCCAACTTTACGACCTAATAACCCGATCATTATTCTAACCCCTCTATAATTCTTTTCGCCTATTTCTGATCGTCTAGGCTAATTTGAACATCAACACCCGCGGCCAGATCCAACTTCATCAATGCATCCACCGTTTTTTCTGTTGGATTAACGATGATGACTAAGCGCTTGTGTGTACGCAACTCGTATTGATCTTGGGCATCTTTGTTCACATGAGGCGATATCAATACAGAATATTTTTCTTTTTTGACAGGCAAAGGAATAGGGCCACGAATCGTTGCACCAGTGCGCTTTACAGTGTCTACAATTTCACGTGTCGACATATCAATCATTCGATGATCAAATGACTTAAGACGAATTTTAATATTTTGATTATTGGTCATTTTAATTACTCAATGATTTTAGCAACGACACCAGCACCAACGGTACGGCCACCTTCACGAATCGCAAATCGTAAACCTTCGTCCATCGCGATTGGCGAGTGTAAGTTTACAGTCAGCTTC
>JAGVJT010000205.1 GCA_020050955.1 Legionellales bacterium
AGACTCCAAAAGTAGGTTAAATGGAATAAACGCAGGATGCTCGAACGGGTGCAGTGTTAACTCTTTCACGAAACTCTTAACACCTTTAATCTTAATACTATAAAAAATGATCAAACAAAATACAGATAAAGCCATGCCTAAAGTTAAATTTAAATCATTCGTCGGCACAACTTTCAGATGATGAAGCCCAATGGAGTTAGCCGCGATAGGTAGGACGTCAACCGGCAGAATATCCATAAAATTCATTAAGAACACCCAGACAAAAATGGTTAACGCTAAAGGCCCAATGAGCTTGCTACGACCATGGAAGCAATCTTTAACCTGTGCATCTGCAAACTCAAGCAATAATTCAGCAAGATTCTGCATTTTTCCTGGAACACCTGTCGTCACACAACGAGCACACGCGTAGAAAAAAATCAACGCAAGTGTACCGAGGGCTACTGAGAAAAACAATGTGTCGAGATTAAGCGTCCAAAACCCGCCACTAGAGCCTAACGACATCGTTTTTAAATTCAACGTCAAATACGTTAAATGATGTTTGATGTATTCTGTACTTGATATCATTTCAGTCACATTCTCATCTAAATTTATACACTACATGCATTCATCAACGCCTTATTTAAGCCAAATTATGAACATTCTTGCTCATTTATTTGCCTACAAACACCCACGGCGTCACCCAGTATGTCAATTGAACGACAAAATACACAACAAAAAACACCACTGGTGTGATGTTTAAACAACCAAACGACAAAACAAACAACAGGATGGAAAGTATGATTTTAAACGCTTCACCACGATAAACACGGCGCATGATTTGCTTTGCGGCACTTGCTCGCGCACTATGAAACACAATCCGTGCAAAGCATAACGTCGGTACTGCAGCTGTCATACCCCCCATGAAGGCGGACAATACGCCACTCGGTCCCATAAGTATGCACAGAAGCCTCATCGCAAGAAATGTTAGCAGTATTTGGCCGCCAAACAAGCGATAAGCACCTCGTAGCCCCTGCTGATTTCTCACAAACCACCTTTCTTTTGGCGCGGATTATAGATTAATCATACCCAAGAAGCAACGATAATATGCACCAAACAGCCCTGTGGACGAAAATTGACTTGACAAATTTTCAACCCAACCTTTAGTATGACGTATCTTTAGCAAGAAGATACGCGCGCGATATTTGAGGAATGGCATGAAAAAACGAGTTGTAATCACAGGGATGGGCATTGCCTCTTCTATTGGTAACGGCATTGACGCTTTTTGGCAAGCGGCTTCCCGTGGCCAATGCGGCGTTCAACGCATTCAATCTTACGACCCATCTCCTTATACGACACAAATTGCCGCTGAAATTGATAACTTAAACCTTGATCATTTACCTCAGTTCGATAAACCAAAGCGCTATCCTCGCGTAGCTCAATATGCATTATACTGCGCATATGATGCCATTAAGCAATCAGGATTATCTCCCGACGAATTATTAACAGCGGCCACTTACATCGGCACAAGTTTGGGAGGTGCTCCCGAACTTGAAGGTGCATATAAAACATTTTATACCGAAAGCTGGAAAAAAATTCCGGCCTTAACGGTTATCCGCGGGATGCCAAACTCTATTGCCAATCATGTTGCTATCGCGTTTGGCTTAGGTGGACCTAACTCAACGATTTCAAATGCATGTGTTTCATCCGCTGAAGCGATTGGGCATGCTTACCAACAAATATCTCAAGGTAATATTTCTGTTTCTCTTTGCGGAGGGACTGAGTCGCTCGTCTGGGAAACCATCATGGCAGCTTGGTGTAAACTGCGTGTTATGTCGACACAAAACGATACACCAAAACACGCGAGTCGACCATTTGACAAGCAACGTGATGGCATGGTTATGGCAGATGGCGCGGGCTTGCTAGTGTTAGAAGAGCTTGAGCATGCTAAAGCACGCGGCGCGAATATTCTTGCCGAAATCATTGGGTTTGGCGCAAGTTGTGATGCTTATCATGTCACAGCCCCCCATTCTCAAGGACAAACACGAGCTATTCTATCTGCTCTTGACGATGCACGTGTGGCACCGAGTGATGTTCAATACATCAATGCGCACGGTACAGGTACCATACTTAACGACGTCACGGAAACAGAAACCATTAAAATGGTTTTTGGAGCACACGCTTACAACATCCCCATTACCGCTCAAAAAGCAATGACAGGTCATGCAATTGGTGCAGCAGGTGTTATAGAAATTATTTCAACAGCACTTAGTTTTCAGCATGATTTATTATTACCAACCATTAACTTAACAAGCCCTGATGAAGCATGTGATCTTGATTACATCCCGAATCATGCGCGCTCAACTCGAATTGACATTGCGCTATCAAATCATTTTGCATTTGGTGGTGCGAATGCAGCGCTTGTGTTACGACGCTATTAGATGAAAAAATTTATCATTCTTGCTTTATGTTGGGCAACGCAAGCCTACAGCGAAGAAGTATTTCCTCCTGGTTGCACACCTTTTGTCATCGATGGTGACCAAATAAAAACACCCACGAACGACAAGCCGCAACTAGTGATGATTCATAACTTATCAAACACAGATCTTTGGATCACACACACTGTATCCAATACGACTCAGAATGCAGGATGGAGTAGCCATCTGCAAACTGGCAATTGGTCTGCGTTAATCCTTCAAAACAAACCATATGTTTTAAATTGTATTGAATCAAAACCGGGCCATGAACAACTTGTAGCATGTTCATCAGTCATTGGTGCTTGTCAATGGCCACTTAAAAGCCATCCCGAGAAAATAGCAAACGTAACATGGGCTGGTGAAAACATGGTTCTGGCACCATTGACAGCTTACATTGGTCGTCGCGGCTTCATAGTATCGTCACCCGCACAATAAATGGTATACTTTTTATCATGAGAAGTATCTTCAAATTTTTCAAACACACGGGGCATTGTGAGCAAAAAAAACAACCACTCTTTTGATAAACATGATCCATTTTATCAACGAGAATCAGAAAAATACGCCGACCCAATCCCTAGTCGCGAATTTATTTTGCATGTTTTACAAGATTTTGGTCGACCAATGTCACGTGTGCAGTTGCTTGATGCATTGCATTTATGCGAAGAAGCCAAGCAAGAAGCACTTGGTTTTCGCCTAAAAGCGATGCTGCGCGATGGTCAAATGATGCAAGATAGACGTGGACGCTATTGTTTATTTAATAAAATAAATTTAAAAAAA
>JAGVJT010000097.1 GCA_020050955.1 Legionellales bacterium
ACGTGGGCGATCGCGATGGTGATCCCGCGCTCGCGCTCCTCGGGCGCGTTGTCGATCGTGTCAATTTAATATTGATGACATCAAACGAATTAAGAATACTGATAATTTACCTCTAGCTGCTCTACTACAAGCCATGAAGCCCGTCGAAGGCTCTTTTTTAATTGAAAACAAATTAGAAGGTTATCAAAAGGTTATCTCGTTTATTAAACAAGGGACGCTTGTATTTGACAGTGCCTTATCACCACTTGAGCAAGCACGCGTTGTTGCGCAAGACGCACTAAATGTTGCACGTGAACATGTCGCAGCACACCCGCAAGAGAAAGGAGATGTGCTGAAAGAAAATGCGCTAAAACATGCACTTAAAGGTATTGAACAACAGATTCAAAGCGGACTTTTAACGCGTGGAGCAAAATTTATCGCGGGTGGCCAATCAACCGAAGATAAAGTAACGGTACAAAAACAGTACCGAGATTTTATTAAAGGTGCTCGCGATCATGATACCGCCAGTGAGTCCGAGGAAGATGAAAAACGACTCTCGATGGGCTCAGATACATCTTCAAAATCAAACTAAATGCAATTCAGATATAATCTATACCTCGTGATTAAATCACGAGGTATAGATTATTCATTTAGCCCCCTACCGCACTCATGCATAATGACACGAGCAGACTTGGGAAAAGACCCAAATAAAGCAATGACAAGCTGTTGAGTGAAAAAATCACATGCGTACTTTTTGACAGTTGAATTGGCTTATCATCAACTGGTGCATCAAAATACATGACTTTAATGATACGTAAATAATAAAACGCACCAATCACCGCAAATACCAAGCCTAGAATCGCAACCCACATGAGATGAGCATCAATCAACGCTTTCAGCACCAATAACTTGGTAAAAAAACCAACGGTGGGCGGAACACCTGCCATAGAGAAAAGAATAATCATCATTAAAAATGCAAGCCAAGGATGACGTTTGTTTAACCCACGAAGATCATCAATATTCTCTATTTCCATACCGTTAGACGAAAGTAACGCTAAAAGCCCAAACGCCCCAGTTGACATGATGGCGTATACAATCACGTAATACAGTGCTGCCGCATAACCATTAACGGTAGCCGCTAAAATACCAAACAGTGCATAACCCATATGCGAAATAGCAGAATAAGCAAAAAGTCGCTTTAAGTTTGTTTGCGCAATTGCAAGTAGATTACCGAAACCTGTTGATAGCAATGCCATGATAAGGACTAAACTTTGCCATTCTTGCAATAAATCAACAAACCCTTCGGTGAATAATCGCAACACCATGCCAACCACCGCAACTTTAGGCGCCGCACTGATAAAAAGTGTCACAGGTGTTGGCGCACCTTCATAAACATCAGGCGCCCACATATGAAATGGCACGGCCGCAAGCTTAAAGCCAACACCTGCGACAATAAATACTAAAGCAAAAGCGAGGAGGTGATGCTCAGTGACTGCATTCATCGCAATTTGCGAAGCAATGTCTTGCAAATCAAGTTTGCCTGTTGCGCCATATAATAACGAAATACCATAAAGCAACATACCAGATGCAATCGCACCCATCACAAAGTATTTCATCGCCGCCTCAGAACCATCGCCTTCTGTGCGTCGAATGGCCGTCATGGCGTATAATGGCAACGAAACAAGCTCAATACCTAAATAAATGGTTAACAATGTGTGTGCAGCAATTAACGTCATCATGCCAACGGTTGAGAACAAACCCAACACATAATAATCACCTTGGGGCATTTCATGCTCTGCAAAATAACGTTTAGCATACACAAAACTTAAAAAAACCGTCAGCGTGATGAAAAAATTCATCAAATGAGTCACATCATCACTCACTAACAAACCATGAAAAAGCATATGTGAGTTTTGACCAAAAAACATCATACTTAAACCCGCAGCAATCAATAAGCCTAAGCACGTTACACCAAAGACAATCGCATTTTTAGCACGAGTACAAAATAGATCACACAACAAGACAACACATGCAGTTAATAATACAGTGAGTTGTGGCGAGGCCAAATGAATATAATCAAGTAATCCAGTCATGTTTTTGCCTTACAGTTTTGATTTACTAAGTAAAACGAGCGTATCGCTTGTTGTTTGATGCACATAATCAAGCATGGGCTTTGGATAAACGCCCATTGCAATGACCACCACTGCAAGCAATGCATACGCACTAAATTCAGCGCCTGATAGATCACGCAACTCTGCAACACGTGTCGATGTAACAGGACCAAAAATAACGCGTTTGAACATCCAAAGGGTGTAGGCCGCACCAATGATCAATGTCATTGCAGCCCAAAACGCAATCCAAAATCCTGCTTTCATGCTGCTTAAAATCACCATCCATTCGCCAACGAAACCAGAAGTGCCTGGTAGACCGGCATTGGCCATCGCAAATAACATAAAAAAGGATGCGAACATTGGCATGGTATTCACAATACCACCCATTTCACTGATTTTACGTGTATGAAGACGGTCGTAAATAAAGCCAACACCTGCAAACATACCACTCGACACAAATGCATGAGAAATCATCACAATGATCGCCCCTTCTAAAAGAAGGCCCGCACTTTGTAGACTTGCGTTATCTGCAATACTAAATACGGCAAAACAACCCAACGTAACAAATCCCATGTGAGAAATAGAAGAGTACGCAATAAGTCGCTTCATGTCTTTTTGAGCAATCGCAATTAAACCTACATAAACCACAGCGATTAACGATAATGCGACCATAATCCATGCATAATGATGGCACGCGTCAGGGACAATCGGTAGTGAGAAACGAATAAATCCATACGCGCCAAGCTTTAATAAAATAGCCGCTAAAACAATCGAGCCTCCAGCAGGTGCCTCAGTATGTGCATCAGGTAACCAAGTGTGCACCGGAACCATGGGAATCTTAATGGCAAAACCTAAGAAGAAAGCAATAAAGATGAGTGTTTGCTCGGTCATGTTCAATCGTGCAGCATACATGGTTTCAATGTCAAACGAGCCTGTCAAATACCCAAGGTATAAGAAAGAAGCCAACATTAACACAGAGCCTAAGAATGTAAACAAGAAGAACTTAATCGCAGCATAAACACGATTATCAGATCCCCAAATACCAATGATTAAATACATTGGTATAAGTGTTGCTTCCCAGAACAAGTAAAATA
>JAGVJT010000235.1 GCA_020050955.1 Legionellales bacterium
GTGAGCCCGGTGTTAAAAGCAGCGATGCTTGAGGTAATGTTGGCTGACAAAGCCGATGCTTGTCGTATCCCTATTCGGATGTGTTTTTATGGAAAAGTATTGCGTTTTTCATCCAGTCCGACACGGCATGCGCGTTTATTTAAGCGAAAAAATGCGCACTTTAGCGATGACATTGTTCATGAGAAAATTGTATTACCGGATGGTGCTCGAATCATGCAGTTAAAAGCACCTATTCTGCATCATTCTTTTCGAGATGTGAGTCATGCCATTGAAAAAATGAATCGTTATTCTTCTTATTCGGCGAATATTCGATTAGAAAATAAAGAGCGCACAACGTTGTGGAAAACATTGCTAGGCACAGCATGGATGTTTTTACGATGCTATGTTTTGCAAGGTGGTTTTTGGGATGGGCAAGCGGGATTTTTATTTGCCATCATGAATGCACAAGGCACGTTTTATCGTGGTATAAAAGTTATTTACGAAGATAAACAACGTGCACAATTACCTTCTGTCACGCCAACCAAAGAATCTTATGACATTCATCAAAAAAATTAATGTATTACAAGCCTTATCACTTAAAATGCTAGCTTCGTTTAGTTTAATCGCTGCTTTATTTGCAACGCCAATAAGCTCATCGTTACAAAGTATTTTTTTAGTCATGAGCCTTGGGAGCGTTCTTTTGTGTATGACTAACACATCTGAATTAAGGCGTGTAATGACGCGGCCATGGTGTCTTAGCGGCGTAGGCTTGTTTGCATTAAGTGTTCTGGGTTGTTTTTGGACAAGTGCTTCTTCGCATGATGCACTTGTGATTGTTGGTAAATATAGTAAGTTGCTTTATCTTCCGTTACTTGTCCTTGGTTTTCGAGATGAAAAAATACGTCATGATGCCATTCATGCTTTTTTAGCTGCCATGTTTTTGACGTGTTGTCTATCGTTTTTAAAATGGTTTGGGGTGTTGCATTATCATGGCGATGATCCAAGCTTTGTGTTTCGTAATCATATCATGACAGGATATATGATGGCTTTTGCGGCTTATCTGTGTTTATGGTATTGCGTTAAAACACAAGACAAAAAGCGCATCGTGTATGGGGCATTGGCATTGTTGTTTAGTTATCAGGTGCTTTTTATTGGTATGGGGCGTACAAGTTATTTGATTTATGTGGCATTAATCATGTTGTTGGCATGGCATGTTCTTTCTTGGCGCAAAGCACTCATTGGTATGGTGATGTTAGGTGTTATTTTTGGTGCTGTGTTTCATGAAAGTGATATCATGCGACAACGTGCTCATGAAGCAGTTTCTGACTGGAAATCTTATCATCAGCAAACCGCAAAAGACACACCCGTTGGATTTAGACTTCAATTTCATGCGTATGCACATACATTGTTTAATCGTCATCCCTGGATAGGCAATGGCACCAGTGGTTTTAGTGATGCGTTTAAGAAAGAACAGCCTGTGCCTGGATGGGGGGAGACATTATTTGAGCCACACAGCCAATATTGGCTTATTGCTGCTGATTGGGGTTATTTAGGTATGATTGTTTTTGTGAGTTTTTTTGGTTCGTTATTTCTTGCGGCACAAAAACTTAAAGAAACGAAACCAATTGCCATTGGCCTTTTGGTTTCGTTTCTCTTAGGAAGTTTTTTAGATTCGCTATTACTGTACTCAGGCACTGGGTATTTTTTCTTGCTATTTATTGCGTTATGCCTGGCGGAACAGATCTCTAACGAAACCCCTGCCAACAATTTGTATAATCAACTTGCCGAGAAGGATGCTCCAGTGCTTGCTCGGTGATAAGCCAGGGGTGTTGTGATTCAAGCATAAACGCGAGTGTATTTTCATAGCGTGTTGGTTTTAGATCTTCTTGAATTGCTTGTTGATAGGTTTGATGATCTGGCCCGTGACCTGCCATGCATTGGTGAATACTGCTTGCACCTGGCGTAAAGCCACTTTGTTTTGCATCATATACACCAGTGATAAGCCCCATCCATTCATTCATGACATTACGATGAAAATAAGGCGGTCTAAACGTGTGTTCTGCCACCATCCAACGCGGTGGAAAAATGACAAAATCAAGATGCGCAATGCCTGGTGTATCGCTTGGTGAAGTAAGGACTGTGAAAATAGATGGATCGGGATGATCGAAGCTTACCGTGTTAATGGTATTAAATAAGGCCAAGTCATAGCAATAAGGCGCATAAGTTCCATGCCATGCGACTACATTTAACGGTGTTTTATTGTGACGCGAAATCCAGAAGTTGTTTTGGTACTTACAAATAATCTCAACAGGCGTTGTTTCTTCTTCAAAAGATGCATGAGGATAAAGAAAATGACGAGGGTGTGCGAGACTATTTGCACCAATTAAGCCATGTTCAGGTAATGTGAAAGGGATAGCCCCATTTTCACATAAATAACCACAAGCGATGTCACTCATGACATCGACCGTAAAATAAACACCACGTGGAATGACGGCGATCATGCCGGGCTTAATGGTGAGTTGCCCAAATTCAGTGCGAAGACAGAGTGTGCCTTCATAAGGAATAAATAATAATTCGCCATCTCGATTGTTAAAAAATCGTTGTGTCATGGAGTTGTTGCATTGGTAAAGATAGCCGTGCATATTCTGATTGCCGGCGAGGTGAAACAAGCCATCAATGAAATCCTGCGAATGTGTTGGTTTAGTTAAGGGTGACCAACGCATGGGATTAGGGGGTTGCATGGCGGCGATAGCGTGGTGATAGATTGCCGCATAAGGTTGAAAATCTTGCAAGGCAACAGAAGGCGTTTTGCGATAAAGCCAGCTGTGTAAATTTAAATGCCGTGCACGTGTGAATGCGCTGCCGCTTAATTGTTCAGCATAAAGGCCTAGCGGACATCGTTGGGGTGAGTTTTGGTGTGTTGGAAGTGCCCCTGAAATTGCCTCACTGCTATGATGATGGCCAAATCCTGCTAAATACACATTTTCCTCCTTGTTTCTGAACCACTAAAAATTATACCATACATCATTTTCATTCGTTCGTTGAGGGTATATTGTGGCAGGTCATAGTAAATGGGCAAATATTCGTTATCGAAAAGGTGCACAAGATGCTAAAAGAGGGAAGATTTTTACGAAGTTTATTCGTGAGATTTCGGTCGCGGCACGTATGGGTGGTGCTGACGAATCCTCAAATTCGCGATTACGTGATGTTGTCATTAAAGCGCTAAAAGCTAACATGAAGCGTGATACGATTGATAATGCCATTAAGCGCGGTGTCGGTGGACTTGATGGCGCAAACATGGTTGAGATGCGTTATGAAGGCTATGGTCCAAATGGTGTCGCGATTATCGTAGATTGTTTATCTGATAATAAAAATCGTACGGTTTCTGAAGTTCGACATGCATTCACAAAATTTGGTGGAAATTTAGGCACAGAAGGATCTGTGGCGTATATGTTCCATCAGCAAGGTGAAATTCTTCTCTCGCACACCTTAGATGAGGAGCGTGCCATGGACACTGCAATTGATGCAGGTGCGAGTGATGTCTTACTCGATGATGGTCAGCTTGAAATTATCACACCAACTGATGCGTATCATGCCGTATTATCTGCGTTGGAGGCAGCAGG
This sequence comes from Legionellales bacterium, assembly GCA_020050955.1. Taxonomy (GTDB): domain Bacteria; phylum Pseudomonadota; class Gammaproteobacteria; order Legionellales; family Legionellaceae; genus JAGVJT01. The sequence goes on from JAGVJT010000235.1 coordinate 3,603, forward strand.
GTTAGAGGTTGAACATTCGCATTTGACCATGCGTGCGCAGACGATGGTGGCTGTTGATGGCGATACAGCAGAGACGTTAGACAAATTGATTGACATGCTTGAAGACTTGGATGATGTTCAAACAGTTTATAGTAATGCAGAATACCCGATTATCTCGGAATAAGGTTTATTGTTTTGAGATGTCTTATGCATAATGATGTTTAATGTAGTTGCAACATTTCTTGTGAAAACTCTTCGTGTGAATGTTGTAACTCAGATTGAGTAAACAGTTTTTTGTTAAAAAAAGTATCTCCTTTAAGATCGCTTATGCGTGGATATGATTTGTCGATGATTTCTTGATCTTTTGATTTTTGATGCTGGTGCTCTTGTAAATACTCGATAGGCAAGAGATGCGTATGACCGGTTACTTTTGCGAATTCATAAGCACTAATACCTTGTGCACAATCATAAATGGATGCCTGGTGTTGTAGCAATGCGGTGACGATTTCTTGATGTCCCATGAAAATGGCCGCATGTAAAGGTGTAAATCCGCTAAAGGATGTGGTGATATTTTTTTCTTTAAATAAATCTGACAACGACGATTGATGTTCTTTTTTCACATGCTCGATTAAGAAGGAAACACTTGCGTACGAAAGCGCCACATTGCATGATGTGCCATGTTTAAGTAGTAATAATACAGTTTCAATGTAACCATTTTGTGCTGCCATGTACAGTGCAGTGACGCTGTTTTTGTCAGCAGGTGGAATGTTTTTTACGTTGTTTTTTAGTGTATCAACTAACAAGCTAACAATAGTCGTGTGACCATTTGATGCGGCGATAGCAAGGGGTGTGATTCCGTCATTGTTGGGTTGATGAATAGCTTCTATGTTGTGTTGTAATGCGTCGATAAGCAGCATGACAATGTTTGTATGCCCATACTTTGTTGCTGCATGAAGAGCAGTGATACCGTTATTATTTGAATGATTTATTGCGCTCATATTGCTTTGGAGTGCTGTAATGATAAGTTGAGTAATCTCGGTATGTCCATTGTGCGCAGCTACAATAAGAGCTGTGTCACCGTTTCGATTCGGTGTATGAATAGCGCTGGGGTTATTTTTGAGTGCGTTAATGATTAATCGAACAACGTCGATATGTCCATTGTGCGCAGCTGCAATAAGAGCTGTGTCATGCGTATGATGAGTTGGTGTGTTTAATGCGTTTAAATCAAGTTGTAATGCTTTGATAAATAATGCGACGATTTTTAAATGCCCATTTTTGGCGGCGACAAAAAATGCTGTTGCACCTTGAGAGTTGGGGCGCTTAATAGCATCGATGTTATCTTCCAGTACATCAAGCATTAACTCAACAATCTCGGCATGGCCGCATTGTGAAGCGATGCAAAGTGGTGTTGCGCCTAATGAGGATGGCTGGCTAATGGAGTGCACATTATATGTTATGGCCCTCATCAATAATTTTATGTCATTAAAATCAGCAGCCATATACGCTAAGGTATAACCTTGAGCATCAGATAACTGATAATACTCTTTTGTGTTGTAACGATGAATTCTATTCCAATCAAGGGAGTGATTCAGATTAGCGATTATTGTCTTCATTTGCTGACGTGCTTGTCTGGGTAAATGAGGTGGTGTTTGTATGCTCCATGCGATGGTCAAGAGCCCAGGATGATGTTCTTTGATTAGCGCGACAAGCAAACCGAAATTGTTTTGATCAAATGATAAAATACTTTGCTTAAGAAAATTAACATCAATGAGTTGCCAATATTTTTGATGAAATACGAGCCCGAAAGCATGGTTTCCGGTATAAATTGAACATGCTACGGGATGATCAATAGCCATGAATGCTGTGTTAAGACATGAAATCCATGTCAGTAGTGTGTGTTGCGAGTATACTCCTATGTGATAGTGACGGTGATCAACGTAATAAATTTTATCATCGTAATAAATAGGCCTCATGAGAGATTCTATATGATGAGTGTGTTGATTGATGTAGTGTTGATTTGTAAATAAGTGTTTGAATGCATTGGGTGATTGATAAGCTGCAATACCATCTAAAAAGCTATATAAATCAAAAGCATCTTTATATGGTAGTCGTAAGTAAAGACGGTCTTTAATTTGTTGTGCACGTTTCTGGGTGCCGATAGGATGATTTATATTTTGATAATCGACTTCATACTCAATGCTGATAATAAGTGGTAATAATCGTGTTTTAATATCAATAAGATGTTCATAAAACTGTTCTTGTTTACCGCAAAGAAATGCCTGACGATGCATTGATTCTACGCCAAAACAAACACCTTTTTCGTAACGGATGTTGGGATACAGTGTTTTGATGCAATGAATAATGTCTTGATGTTCAGGTAACTGTGTTACATCAATAAAATACGGCATGAAAGAGAGTACTTAATTTTTTGTGTAATTATAGCACAAAAAGTTTTTACGTTCTTCGGTTATGGGTGATTAATTTGTTTTGTGTTAATATTTGGTTCATTTTATTTATTATGTTCTTATGTTCTTATGTTTCATGTAAAAACGGTACCTGCTTTCAAGACTCCTCTTTCGGTTGATCAAATACAAGCACTTAAAGAAAAGTTTGAGCGTCTGCTTGCAACGAGTATTCTTCGAGTGCTTCGAATTCGATTGAAGCGAAATGTTGAGTCGTGTTTTAGTAATTATTTGATTGCGAATAATCCTTTTTTGATTGATCTTGTTGAACAGTTCATTGGCAACATAGCTCACCGACAAGATATTTTGTATAAAACAAAAGAACAAACCATTGAAGCGTATGCGCAGTTTATTGTGATCAATTGTCCTCGACTGATAGATCGTGTGGTGCAATGCATTCAAGAACCTGGTCACGCGACTATTTTGGAAAATCTTGAATATGTAGAGCTTTCTGCCGATGAAGCTGAGTGCTGTTATTCCCGGATGGAAGTGCTTATCGAAGAAATGGTGCTAGCATCACGGCCTATTGATAGGCGTTTTTACAAAGACGATGGCCGTGTGATGCGTCGATTTGATAGTTTGGCCCGTTTGGTGAGTTTAAAACCTGGTTTTTCAATTTGCTCTGCGGTCACCATTGTGAATGGTGAATTGATCGTTGCGGCTAATTCGACTGGTCATGCAAGCACAGAAGAGATGGCGAGTGTACTTGCTAAAAAAATAGGTATTATTCGACGTTTCCTCCATGGCATTCACGATGCGTTGAAGCGCGAAAATGGCCCCCAATTAGATGCACGCATGAATGAAGTGATTTATGATTTGATTGCTGAAGGCGGGACAACACAAGGCCATCAAATTATTAAGCAAGCTCTTTTAAAGCTCATTGACGCAACCCTTACAGATATTCATGAGGATCATGAGTCATGTTCTAATCGTTTTTCTGTGACAGAACGTGAAACATTGCTATCTTCCTCTGGGGTGACAATTTTGTTGCCGGAGGGCAAACGTAAACTCATGGACCATGGTATTGAGAATCGTATTGCTATGGTTTGGGTGACACAGGATGGTGTGATCCAGACGATAAATCGCCATGTGTTGGATACTTTTGCACCGCAAGTGTTTATCAATCATTTTCATGCTGAGCAATTCATTGTGCTTTATTTGAAAGATTACTTGCATCTCGATTTGACAACATTCGACTCACCGATTCGGTTTGGAATTTCAAAATTATGTTGTGCGACCTGTTACCAGGTGATGCAAGAGTACGCAAGAATTCAAGTCAGAGGAACGCATTGCAATTTTTATGAACACACGGTTAATATTTTCACTAAAAGTGTCTGTCCTGCACCATTTGATGTGACATCGCCAGCACCAACGACACCTAGAAAAGTATTTCCTTCTCCAACAGAGGCTGAACCA
>JAGVJT010000130.1 GCA_020050955.1 Legionellales bacterium
AAAGCGTAGATAAATCTACGCTTTTTTTAAAAAACATACTTACTCATTATCCTTGTTTGCCATTTTTTCTTTTAGCAAATCACCAATCGTTGTTGAGACAGTATTTTCAACACTACGAGAGTACTTTTTAATCGCTTCAGCTTGATCTTGAGCGTCTTTCGCCTTAACCGACAATGAAATTGTACGATTTTTTCTATCAACGTTCATGATTTTAGCTTCAACTTCATCGCCTTCTTTAACAACAGTCGTTGCATCATCAACTTTATCATCAGAAAGATCGCTTGCACGAATTGTTCCGAATACGTCTGTTGTCAATTCAACTGTCACTGACTTTGCATCAACAGCAGTAACTTTTCCTTTAACCACAGCACCTTTTGCATACTCATCAACATAGCTTGTGAACAAATCACCTTCTAATTGTTTCAAACCTAATGAAATACGCTCACGCTCGGCATCAATAGCAAGAATAACAGCTTCTAATTCTTGACCTTTCTTGAATTGTTTAACAGCTTCTTCACCCGCAACTGTCCAAGAAATATCAGATAAATGAACAAGTCCGTCAATATCACCATCTAAACCAATGAAGATACCAAAGTCAGTAATGGAACGAATTTTTCCACTTACTTTTTGGCCTTTGCTATGGCTTTGAGCAAACATTTGCCATGGGTTACCTAAACATTGTTTCATGCCTAATGAAATACGACGACGAACTTCATCAATCTCAAGTACCATCACACCAACAACATCACCTAAAGATACAACCTTGCTTGGGTGAACATTTTTATTAGTCCAGTCCATTTCAGACATATGAACAAGACCTTCAACACCTTCTTCAATCTCAACAAAGCAACCGTAGTCTGTGATGTTTGTCACTTTACCTTCTAGTTTTTTGCCGACAGGGTAACGCTCAACAAGATCAACCCAAGGATCATTGCCTAATTGCTTCATCCCTAGAGAAACACGATTACGTTCACTGTCAAAGCTTAATACTTTCACTTTAACGTCTTGACCAACTGTCAACAACTCACTTGGATGCTTCACACGCTTCCAAGAAATATCGGTAATGTGCAAGAGACCATCAATGCCGCCCAAATCAATGAACGCACCATAGTCTGTTAAATTCTTAACAACACCCTCAAGCACTTGACCATCATGTAATGATTCAAGCAATGCTTGACGATCAGCGCTGCTTTCTTCTTCAACAACAGCACGACGAGATACAACGATGTTATTACGCTTCAAGTCCATTTTAATCACTTTGAACTCAAGCTCTTTGCCTTCTAAATAAGAAGAGTCACGAACAGGTCTAACATCAACTAATGAGCCTGGTAAAAATGCACGGATTGTTCCAATCTCAACAGTGAAACCACCTTTTACTTTACCAGAAATCAAACCGATGACTGTCTCGTTATTCTCATGAGACTTCGAAAGTCTACGCCAAGCTTCTTGACGTTTTGCTTTTTCTCGAGACAACAGTGTTTCACCATGACCGTCTTCAACAGCATCAAGTGCTACTTCAACAACATCGCCAACGTTAACTTCGATGTCGCCATTTTTATCTCGAAATTCATCGATAGAAACAATGCCTTCTGATTTTAATCCAGCATTCAACGTCACATAATCATCATCCACATCAACAACTTTCGCGTTGATAATCGCACCTGGATAAAACTGCGCGCCGATAATGCTCTTTTCAAATAATTCCTTAAAACTTTCAGACATGTTATTTAAACTCAATTAGTCAAAAAATAGAGAAACAAATTCACACTCATTTCTCCCCCTTACATAACCCCTGACTTGTGGCCAAGGCTAGCACGCGTGAGAAGACGTCGTCTACTGTAAGCGTGGTTGTATCAATTGCTATCGCATCTATTGCTGGCATTAATGGTGCGTAAAGCCGTGCTGTGTCCCGCGCATCGCGTTGACTTAGCTCACTAACGACTTGGGCGAGGGTATCACTTTTCCCATTTTTTTTCAACTGCAAAAATCGTCTCATTGCACGAGCCTCGGGCGATGCAAATAAATAAATTTTCAATGCTGCATTAGGGAAAACAACTGTCCCCATGTCGCGACCATCTGTAACAAGACCTGGTGCCATCGCAAACGCACGTTGCCTAGTTAATAAAGCCGCACGAACTTCAGGAATTGCAGCAAGCTTCGAGGCATCTTGGCCACATTGCTCCGTTCGAATAATATCAGCCACATTATAATGATCTAAAAACACATCATCACCATCAAAATGCAAAACAAGATGGTGTGCCAAATCGACCAACGCATCACACGCATCAAGCGCCACATTTGTATTTTTTGCTGCCAATGCCAACACACGATAAATCGCACCGCTATCTAAAAGATGCCAATTTAGGTGTTTTGCAAGACGATGACAAAGTGTGCCTTTGCCTGTCCCGCTTGGGCCATCTAATGTGATGACGGGAATGAAATTATGATTCGTCATGATAGTCTTCTATATGCAAGTGAATTTGATGTGCAGTCGCCATAAACTGTGGAAAAGACGTTGAAACAGCATCACAGTTTAACACTGTGACTGGTTCACGAGCAACGGCACCGGCAATGACAAATGCCATCGCAACACGGTGATCATCATAGGAAGACACAACTCCTCCCTGTAACACACCGCCTTGAATGCGAACATTATCTTCATCAGCTAGTCCCTCAATGCCCAATGCTTTTAAACCCTCAAGCATCACGGCAATGCGATCACTCTCTTTATAGCGTAACTCGCGAACACCTCGAAAATGAGTTTGACCAGACGCACACGCACTGGCAATGAATAAAATAGGAAATTCATCAATGGTAAATGGAACATACTCAGCTGAAACGTCTACGCCTTGTAATGGTGCATAACGAACACGTACATCAGCAACAGGTTCATCGCCATATAAATCAGTTTGTTGCCATGAAATATCTGCACCCATCTGCTGCAAAATACGAATCATGCCAACACGCGTAGGATTAATATTGACACGCTGAAGAAGAATGTCTGAGTCTGGAATAAGAGTCGCAGCAACAATAAAAAAAGCAGCCGATGACATATCACCTGGAACATGCACATCACTCCCATGTAAAACAGCTGCTGAATCAATAATGATGGTTTGGTTTTTTTTTTGTGTGGCACAAGAAAAAGTGGTAAGCATGCGTTCCGTATGATCACGTGTGGGC
>JAGVJT010000120.1 GCA_020050955.1 Legionellales bacterium
CACACCATCTGTTGCAATCAAACGAAAACGTGCATCACGTGCAGCAATAAGTTGTGCTTCTAACTCTTTCATGTCGTTATTGGCATAACGTAATCGCTGTGCTTTGCATAAACGAATGCCGTCAATAATGCTTGCATGATTTAATGCATCGCTAATGATTGCATCTTCTGGGCCAAGTAATGTTTCAAATAACCCTGTATTTGCATCAAAGCATGATGAATAGAGAATGGTGTCTTCTTTGTTAAGAAATGTGCTTATTTTTTCTTCAAGAATCTTATGCGGTGCTTGTGTCCCACAAATAAAACGCACCGATGCCATGCCATAACCATACGTGTCGAGAGCATGATGTGCTGATTCAATCAACGTAGGATGATTTGCAAGACCTAAATAATTGTTCGCACACAGATTAACAACATCATCTTTCCCGACATGAACAACCGCTTGTTGTGGGCCTGCAATCACGCGCTCTTGCTTAAATAAGCCTTCTTTTTTGATAGATTCAATTTCATCTTGTAAAAACTCACTAAACCGATCTCGCATAACATTCTCCGTTCGTAACGCTACAATTGCGACGGATGATAGCAAATATTAGACGTAGTCACTATGCCGAACGCACGAATTCTTGCTAAAATCGCCACAACACTTTAACCTAATGCAGCATAAAACTCGCCGGTGAAAATTTCATGGACAACTCCATCTCACGTATTAACATGATAAAACAGCAACTAAGAACAGGTGACGTACTCGATGAAACCATCTTGGCGTTGTACGACAAATTTCCACGTAAAATGTTTGTGCCAACTGAATTGAGCCATTTTGCTTATACCGATCAACAACTTGCACTCCCCCATGGCGAGCGGATGATGACACCACTCGAAGAAGGACTACTTTTAAAGGCACTCAATCTTCAAGGCCACGAGACAGTATTAGAAATTGGAACAGGCACAGGATTTCTTACCGCATTGTTAAGTCAACTTTGTAAGAAAGTAATTAGTGTGGATTATTATCCAGAGTTTACTGCTTCTGCCCGTAAAAAACTTTCAACCCATGGTTGTCAGAATGTCGAATTACATACAGGAGATGGTTCATTAGGATGGTTAAATCAAGCACCTTATGATGTTATTTTGTTTACAGGTGCTATTGACTGCATTACAAAAACACATCAACTTCAAGTACTACCTGGTGGAAAACTTTTCGCTATTGTTGGCTCAGCACCTGTGATGCAAGGTCAATTACATACACTTGATCATCAAAATCAATGGCATGAAAAACTTATTTTTGAAACAAATTTACCATCTTTAGTGCATACACAAAAACAAAATCAATTTGTTTTTTAGGATTTATTTATGAGAAAAAAAATCTTACCTTTGCTGTTTCTTTCAAGCATGCATCCTGTCTTGCATGCCGCCGATCTCATGGAAGTGTACAGCCAAGCGTTGGATAATGATTCTGAGTTTAAAGCAGCATACAGCACGTTCATGGCAAACAGTGAGATTTTGCCGCAAGCACGTGCAGCATTATTGCCACAATTAACATTAAATGGACAAGCAGGCGCAAATCAGCAAAATGTTTCTGCAACAGGCGTCTACAGCATCAAACAATCCTATCAAGAACAACAATTTAGATTAACAGCCTCTCAGACTATTTTTAATTACCAATCGTGGGCGCAAGTCCAACAAGCAAAAGCATCTGTTAAGGCTGCACATGCAACTTTTAATGACGCAGCGCAAAACCTCATTCTACGGACCGCTAGTGCCTATTTAAGTGTGTTGTATGCGCGCGATAGCTTAAGCTTTGCAGAAGCGAAAAAACGCGCCAATAAGCGTCAGCTTGATCAAGCAACACAGCGCTTTAATGTCGGCCTGGATGCAATTACGTCAGTTTACAATGCGCAATCCGCTTATGATCAGTCCACCGCTGATGTGATTGCCGCAACCAACAATGTTGTTACACAAAATGAAAATCTTCGACGAGTGACAAATCATATTTATGATCATTTAGCACCGTTACGCAACAGCAATATTCCGCTTATTTCGCCTGAGCCGAATAATACAGAAGATTGGACAGCAACAAGCATTCGTCAAAACTATCGATTTTTATCTGCCAAATTTAATTTACAAGCATCTCGTGAGAATATCAAAGTACAATCTGCCGGTAATTGGCCTGTTTTATCGCTACAAGGCAATACCGTACAAACACGCAATATCAATCCCACTGGCACATTCACCAGTAATACCGCAGGAAAATCAGCCTCAACACGCGCACTGGATAATAGCATCGGCAGCTTTTTTGTCCCGTCAACACAACAAGTCTCGAACATCGCTCTTGCGGTTAATTTTCCCGTTTTTCAAGGCGGCTTAGTCGAATCACAAACACGTCAAGCACAATACAATTATCAAACAGCAAGCGAACAAGTCGAGCAAGTGTATCGCGATCTGATTGTCAATAGCCGTGTTGCGTTCAATAATTTAACGACAGGTATTAGCAAAATTAAAGCTGATCGCCAAACACTGCACTCTCAACAAAATACTGTCGAAAGCACTGAATCACAGTTTCTTGTCGGTACCCGAACCATGGTTGATGTGGTCATCGCGCAACAACACTTGTTTGAGGCACAAGAACAACTTGCAAAAGATCAATATGATTTTATTAATGCTATCTTAAATTTAAAATATTTAGCAGGTTCACTTAATGTTGCTGATCTTGCGGAAATTAATGCATGGCTTGCAACAACAAGAATCAATGCCCAAGCGCCACCATCAACAGGTAAAGTAACGTCATAATACTCTTCATTTATTCTCTATTAGGCTGTCATCATGAGCAATACACCATCTACAACTGAAAAAAAACTCCTTCATTACACTGGAAAAGCAATCAGTGATTTCAACATGATTCAACGCGGCGATCGCGTCATGGTCTGTTTATCAGATCGGAAGAGCGTCG
>JAGVJT010000111.1 GCA_020050955.1 Legionellales bacterium
CACCATTACCACAAGAAACGCTGTTTAAAGCAAGAAAACAAGTCCTTGAAGTTCACACCAGTGATGCACTTGCACATTACCTTGTTGATCTTGTCGTCGCGACGCGAAATCCTGCGCCTTATAGTGAAAAATTAGCGCGCTGGCTTCGTTTTGGTGCAAGCCCTCGCGCAACCATTGCACTTGATCGCTGCGCAAAAGCGCATGCATGGCTCGCTGGTCGAGATTATGTCACGCCAGAAGATATCCATGTCATCGCTCATGATGTGTTAAGACATCGTATTTTATTAACCTTTGAAGCAGAAGCAGAAGGGATTAATAGCGATTCTTTCTTAGATGAACTGCTTCGTTTGGTTGCCATACCTTAAAACAAGAGTCACGCATGACAGAAGGAATTGTAGCCACATTACCGGAGCTTATTGCTCTGCAACGTCTTGTTAAAACGGCTCGCTACCGCACCGTCAGCCAATCCGTTCGTGCAGGAGGCTACCATTCAAAAGCTCGCGGCCGCGGCATGGATTTTGTCGACGCACGAAACTATCAGGCAGGAGATGAAATTCGTCACATGGAGTGGCGTGTCACAGCACGAACAGGTAGACCTCATATTAAATTGTATGAGGAAGAACGAGAGCGACCTGTCGTTATTCTCGTTGATTTTAACCCTTCCATGTATTTTGGAACACGGATTGCATTTAAATCGTGCGTTGCCGCTAAACTTGCAAGTTTGATTGCTTGGAGTGCAAATGCACAAGGCGATCGTGTCGGGGGACTCATTTGCTCAGCAACCGCACATCGAGAGTTTCCACCTAAAGCGCGCGAAGCAGGAGTGCTGCCTATTTTGGCGGAGCTTGCTTTGCAAACAAAAGAAATACCCACCAAAACCACCACACCCTCGCATGGTTTAAGTGATGCGTTACTTCGTTTGCGACGTGTTGCAAAACCAGGCAGCTTGCTGGTGCTTATCAGTGATTTTTATACCATGGACGAAGCATGTGAACAGCAGCTAAGTCGATTACAAGCTCATAATGCTTTATTGGCTTATCATCTTTGTGACCCATTAGAATTATCAGCACCGCCTCCTGGGCTTTATCCTGTAACCAATGGAAGTCATACCGCATACATTAATACGCTGCAATCCAACACAAGAGATGCTTACCAACAAGCATGCTCTAAGCGCATTGATACACTACAAAACAGCTTAAAACGACTCCACACCCAATACATTCAAGTCACGACACAGGACGATCTTGCGTTTTTAATTCATCAGACTTTTCCGCGGAGATCGCATGGTTAATGCATTAAACGAATTACACGACATCCACGTACCACCGCCTATTTCTTGGTGGCCATTGGCGCCTGGGTACTTCTTATTGATAATGATTATTGTACTCACATCCATTGGCATAGGATTACATTATCGTTATCGACGTGCGCGACAAATTAAAAAAGCATCTCTTAGAGAGCTGACAAACTATCAAAACACCTACAATCAACATCCAGAACAAGCAGCTGTCATTGCAGCACAAATCTCTTTGCTTTTGAAACAAGTCGCATTGCTCTATTATCCCCGTGATGTTGTTGCATCGCTACAAGGTGATGCATGGCTTCGCTTTCTAACAGAAAGCGGGAAAAAACTTGATTTCACACGTGAGCGTGCGGCGTTACTGGAAGCCCCCTTCGTACCGACCACAACCGTGACCCTCACGGGACTATTTTCACTTGCTCGTCATTGGATTAAGCAACGGAGCCACCGATGTTTGAACTAGCCACACCGTGGATACTAATCGGCTTACCATTGCCTTGGCTTATTTGGCGCTATGCTCCAAAAGCAACCATGGAGCCGCAACAAGCACTGCATATTCCTTTTTTTGATATGATCAGTACGTTGGATAAAGCAAAAATCACCCAACAAAGCCGCCCATCTTTTTGGTTAATGGGTGTCTGGGTGTTGATGATCCTAGCCCTCGCAGGACCTCGCTGGGTAGGTAATCCCGAGCAATTATCACGAGAAGGGCATAATATCTTATTAGCACTTGATATTTCAGGCAGCATGGCCATTGATGACATGACGTGGCAAGGCCAATCGAGCACGCGCTTAAATGTCGTTAAACATGCTGCCAACGCCTTCGTGCGTCATCGAGAAAATGATAAAATTGGTTTAATTTTGTTTGGAACACACGCTTATTTACAAACACCACTCACCCACGATAAACAAACCGTCTTACTTCGGCTAGATGATGCAACTGTTGGACTAGCAGGCCAAACAACAGCCTTAGGAGATCCCATTGGGCTTGCTATTAAGCATTTACAACATGCGCCACAACAAGGACGCATCATGATTTTATTAACCGACGGCGCAAGCAATGCCGGCGTCATTTCGCCCTTAAAAGCAGCCGATATTGCAAAAAAAGAGAACATTAAAATCTACACGATTGGGTTAGGTGCAGATACCAGTATGAATCCTATGACAAGATTATCCATCGGTTTTGCGCGAGGCACGGATCTTGACGAAGACACGCTAAAAACTATCGCAAAAACAACCGGCGGCCATTATTTTCGTGCAACTGACGAAACATCGCTACAACGTATTTATCAGCTTATCAACCAAATGGAAACCGTAAAACAAGAAGATACCGCCATCAGACCACAGCATGACTATTATCCTTGGCCGCTTGCGATTGCGCTATTACTACTCATCGTCGGCGTCTTACATGAGAGAGGTGCATTAGGGCGTCTCATGCAACATCAACCAAGGCGTGTAAAATCATGACAACATTGCATCTACTTCGTCCTTACTGGTTATGGGGATTGTTGCTATTGCCACTTTTAAGTGTCTTGTGGCGTAGATTTTCTTCGCAACAAGCATGGCATCAATTATGTGACTCGCATTTATTAACACATCTTATCAGCCATCAACAAAACACTCGCTATAGTCGTGCATTGGCCATGCTCACGATACTCATACTCATGCTTATCTTAAGCCTTACAGGGCCTGCTTACACACGACTTCCTGTGCCACTTTATCAAAAACAGCAAGCGCATGTTTTATTGCTCGATACCTCGAATACCATGCTCGCTCGGGATCTTTCACCCAATCGGCTACAACGCGCAAAATTTAAATTACATGACTTGCTACATCAACAAGACAAGGGGCAATTCGCACTCATCGCCTACACAGGTGAGCCATTTGTAGTCTCACCACTGACAGATGACGGGCAAACAATCGACGCACTACTGCCATCCCTAACATCTGAGATTATGCCCGTCGGTGGCAATCGGCTTGATTTAGCACTCCTTGAAGCACAAACGCTTCTTGAGCAATCAAACATTACATCAGCTCGCGTGCTCGTGCTCACCGCCGAGCCGCCATCAGCATCAGCAATATCCACCGCACATCAACTAGCGAAGAATCATTTATCCGTCTCGATTTTACCCATGCTTCCTGCACAACAAATTTCTCCAGCGTTTCAACAACTCGCATCATCAGGCCACGGGGAACTACTGCTTTTATCACTAACCTCAACAGACATTGAACAATGGTTAAAAACCACCACACCTGATCACACCTTACAAACAAACAACAAAGCCGCCACATGGCGTGATGATGGTCGTTGGTTACTCATACCGGCACTCTTACTGCTACTTCCTATGTTTCGCCGCAATTGGTTACAAAGGATAAAACCATGATAAGACGAGCACGCATAATTGCCATCTTATTAAGTGTTGGTTTTCATACCACCACAGCATTTGCATGGACATGGCAAGACTTATGGAGAACACCCAATCAGCAAGCATCTCAACTCATGCATGAAACAAAATTTAGTGAGGCAGAACAACAATTCCAAAACCAAGCCTGGCGAGCAACAGCCGCTTTTCGTGCACAACATTTCAAAAAAGCGAGTGAGCATTTCGCCGCATTGAATAGTGCAGATGGTTATTATAATCAGGGTAATGCACTGGCGTACCTCAAACAATACAAAGACGCCATTGACGCTTATAATAAAAGTTTAGCTCTACGCCCTCATGATCAAGACACACTGCATAATCGTACCGTGATAGAAAAATTACTTAAGCAAAACCAAGATAAACAAAACCAAGATAAACAAAACCAGGATAAGCAAAACCAAGATAAGCAAAACCAAGATAAGCAAAACCAGGATAAGCAAAACCAAGATAAGCAAAACCAGGATAAGCAAAACCAGGATAAGCAAAACCAAGATAAGCAAAACCAGGATAAGCAAAACCAGGATAAACAAAATCAGGATAAGCAAAACCAGGATAAACAAAATCAGGATAAGCAAGACCAAGATAAACAAAATCAAGACAAGCAAGGTCAAGATACGAAGCACCAACCAAGCGATGAAGATAAACAATGGCTAAACTTAATCCCAGATGATCCTGGCGGGCTATTACGAGAAAAATTTTTACGTGACCACTTACGTCGTACAGAACAGGAGGAGTCATGAGATCGTATTTATTCGCGATTTTTCTATCACTCATCACACCATCTTTGTTGGCAGCAATCACAACGCACATTGAACCATCCACCGTTTCACAGGGTGAATCGTTTCGTTTAACGCTCACGCTCGATAATGTCGCCTCAAGTGGTATTCCTGATCTTATCGCCCTGCAACAGCATTTTAATATCGATGCCACAGAGCATAGCGTTTCAACAAATATCATCAACGGCAATGTTTCGACCGTCAACCAATGGGTGATTGTTTTAACACCAAAAAAAACAGGCACGCTTGCCATTCCCAGCATCAAAATCGGCACAGAACAAAGCACCCCCTCACAAATTACCGTCACAAAAAACACAACAACCAAATCCACACACGCACCCAAAACATTTTCATCGCAACAATCATCACAAAAAGACGATGCTATTTCCGTGCAAGTTGATGTCGACACGAAAACCCCGTATCTCCACCAGCAAGTCGTTTATACAGTAAAACTTTTGCATCGAGGGCAATTGTTAGATGCAAGCTATCAACCACCACGGATGGAAGATACACTCATGATGCCGTTGGGCAACAGCCGTGAATATCAAGTCTCGCAACAAGGTGAGCTTTATACGGTTGAAGAACAGCGTTACGCATTATTTCCTCAGAAAACAGGAGAACAATTACTTGAAGGGCCAACCTTCCAAGCACTCGTTTACAATGGCATGCCCAAACGCATGCATGCGACAGCCAAACCGACGCAATTTACCGTCAATCCCGCACCTTCTTCTTATAAAGGCGCTCATTGGCTACCGGCCAAACGCATCACCTTATCAGAACATTACGATAAAATTGCTTTGAAATACAAGGAAGGCAATACGCTCATTCGCACCATCACATTAGAAGGTGTGGGCGTACCTGCAGAATTATTACCCACGCTCTCTGCTAACCCTCGCACATCATTTGGTGTGTATCCTGAAAAACCAGCATTAAATAATACGCTGCATAAACAAAATATTGTCGGAACCAAAACGATTCAAATCACTTATTTACTAAATCAACCAGGAAAAATCACGCTACCGGCTTATAATCTGGCCTGGTTTAACACCACTACAGGACAAGAAGAACACGTCACACTACCTGCACACACGTTAACGGTAACAGCGCTTCCCCCCATACATAAAACATCAAAAGCATTAGTACCCAAAAAAGCGATCGCCACAACCCCAAAAAAACCAAGCGAGCCCTTTCACAGAGCTTATTTACCCTGGATTATTGCACTATTATTCGCGCTCGCCTGGCTTATCACCATGCTAAAACCTTATTACAAACGAAAGCAGCTATCCATTACCACCAAACCAAAGCGCGGGAAACTTTCAATGATTCATCAAGGCTGTCTCGAGCGCGATCCGCTGAAAACACAAGCCGCTATTCTTCACTGGGCACGCACCAAGTGGCCTCATGCATCAATTAAACATTTACAAGAAGTGATTTCACTTATCAATCACGATGCTTTAGCGCACGAACTTCTCAAATTATCCCAAGCACTGTACGACAATCGCAACACAACATGGGAAGGCGATCATTTGTGGGAACTCATTAGGCATTACCGCTCGAAACCATCAACAAAACAAACACAATCTGTGCTACCATCCATCAATCCATCCCATCAAGGTAAGGCTTAAAAAAACATGGCATCATCAACACATACACCTTACAAATGGGCCGTCATTGGTGCAGGACCTGCAGGCATTGCCGCCGTAGGCAAGCTCCTTGATCATGGTCTTTCTCGCAATGAGTTATTATGGATTGACCCCTTCTTTCAAGTCGGCGACCTAGGCGCCTTATGGAAAAATGTCTCAAGTAATACTACTGTGCAATTATTTATTGCCTTTTTAAAAGCCATTGCATCTTTTCGATACGAACAAGCACCTATGGAATTTACACTCAACACATTACCTC
>JAGVJT010000162.1 GCA_020050955.1 Legionellales bacterium
AATTATCATTTTATTATCGCCATAAAACACCAATTATCTGACGCTATATCAACCACTCTTTTGCAAGCATTAACTCATGTTTTATGAGATCGTTTCATCCGAAGCATGAATAAATGCCATGACAACATCTGGTCTATCAGTGATAATACCATCAACATGCATCGCAATGAGTTTTTTAATCAGCTTAATATCGACATCTTTGCCTACTTTTTCAGGCCAAGACCAAGCACTTACTTTTAAGCCAAGTCGATGAGCCTCGGCAATTTTCTCGGAAGTTAATTCAGTATCTTCAGCATCCCAATAAGTACCACCTAATGCATGAATCATCTCCGGAATAGAATTGTGATAGTTTTTTAATAAAAAACCTGCACTCCATTGTCCTGCAATTACGGGGTTATGATCACGCATCACTTTCTCTTGTTCGCTGTCTGTGATGTATGCTGTTGGAATGGCTGGATTTAATTTCTGCAACATTAAAAGGCATTGCCAATCATAGGCTTGTACTTTTGTTCGAGACACAACATCTTCTTCTCGTATAAGTTGCGCGAGTGCTTTGACAATTTTATCAGATGCCACACTGTGTTCTGGTTTAGTGGGATCTGTTTTTAATTCAATTTGAAACCCAACACGACTATCCGCATGCTCTTTCACATAACGAATCACATCTCTTAAAGTTGGAATAGGAGTCTTATCAATGGATTTTTGTGCTTTAAACAATGAAGCATAAGGTGTCTTTGGGTTAATTTTACCAACATCATACGTTTGAAGTTGCTTTAATGTTAATTCTTTGACAACAATCGATGATTTAACCCAGCGCCCTTTTTCATCGCGGGTTAAATCAGGATTAAGTGTCAAATCATGTTGCACCACTAACTCCCCATCTTTTGTCATAGTGACGTCCAAATCGACATAATCGACGTGATGCGCAAGCGCTACTTCGTAAGCTGGCAACGTGTTTTCTGGCGCCAAACCACGTGCACCACGATGCCCATACACCGTTGTGCCATAAACACACCATGAAAAACATACCCCGAAAAACATCATGATTCGAACAGCTTTTACAATCATGCTAGCCTCCCCTGATTAATGTGTTATGACGACGATGCGTTTGCAACCAACAACAGTACTTTTTCTTCAAAATCTCGCACGTTTTTCATCGGCTGATTGATACCATTAATCATCATTGAAAAGATAAGTACCGATGCGTGTGGTCGCACAAAATAGCCCGATAAAGATGCAATATCATGCATCGTACCTGTTTTTGCAAACACGTTTTTTTCTAACTGAGGTTGCTTTAACCACGACATCAATGTCCCTGATGTGCCTGCTTGTGGTAGTGCTTTTAATATCACAGGGTAGAGCGTTAGATTATGGTAGATATCGGATAATAAAACCACAAATTGTTCTGCTGTGGCTAAGTTGTAACGTGTGCCAACACCATCCGCTAACTCAAGTTGATGCATATTAAGATGTGTATGTTGTTTCAATAGCTTTTTAAGCGCTAACATACCTTGCTGATAACTTCCTTCTCGGTTAATTGCATACCCAAGCTGCTTAACAAAACTATCGGCATAAAGATTATCAGATGTTTGCAACATATGCGTGATTAAATGAATAAGCGATGTTGAGTGTTGCACAGCTAGAATATTCGCAGTAGTAGGTACTGTCCCCTCTTTGATTTGACCTTTCAGTGTAATACCTAACGTACGTAATGTCTTTTGAATATCTTTTTTTGCAACAAGCATCGGCTTAGAAATTGCCAATTGCATCACCTCAGGATCTTTTCGTTTTGCGAAACATCCAAAAAGATGCCATTGATTAGCTCTTTGTTCTTTAAGATGCAGTCCACAACCTTCTTTCTCTGGTGATGCAACCGTGACAACATCATTAACAATCATCAAGCTCGCATCGGGTGCTTTTGCTTTAATTTGAATAAGCGCACCTAATTGAGGTGCACTTATAAAGTCATAAGCTTCTGCATTTTCGTTTAAGATAATTGCACTCACAGGAGCCGCGTAATACCACCCCAGATCATCGTATGAAATACCTGCATCGTAATCAGGCGCTTTAAATCGAGAAGCATCCAAGATAATGTCACCACGGATGATTTGGATGTTATGTTGCTTCAACTGCGTGATCAATGTTTTGAATTGATCACGAGTCAATGAAGGATCACCACTAAACTTGATATAAATATTGTCATTATGTTGCAATAATGTCGTGTCAAACGTTTGATTTAACTTAAAATAATTTAAGGCTGCCACGGCTGTAAATAATTTGACATTACTTGCTGGCATCAATAATTTATCTGCATTTTTTTGATAAAGCACGCGCCCCGTTTTTGCATCTTGAATCATGATACCGACTGTTGCATTCGGCAAGGTTTGTTGAATCAATGCATTTAATTTTACATCAAGTGCTGATGCGCTCACCATGTGACTCCAATAAGACAGCATCGCGATTAAATATAACTTCAATCTTCGCATATTATCCACACAACAATAGTTCATCAATGACGCTTATTGTCTGACAAAATAACATCCATCTCAACGGAAAAATATCATCCTCTCTGTTACTGATATTTTTCTAAAAAAGACCTATGATATACTCTATATTAATCGTCAACTCTTAAGCGATACACATGAAATTACTGTTCGATTTTTTTCCTATTTTGATATTTTTTATGTGCTACAAATTGTTTGGACTTTATCATGCAACTGCCGTTGCCATGATTGCATCTGTTGTTCAAGTCATTTTCTACCGCTTCAAGTACCAACGCTATGAAAAAATGCATCTTATTAGCCTCGTACTCATTGTTGGGCTTGGTAGTGCGACCCTTATTTTTCAAAACCCATGGTTTATCAAGTGGAAACCGACTGGTATCTATTGGTTTTCTTCCCTGCTCTTTTTAGGCTCATCTTTTTTAGGTAAAAAACCGCTAATTCAAAAAATGATGGAAAGCAACATCGAGCTTCCAAGCAAAGTATGGTATCGCTTAAATTACGCCTGGTGTGTTTTTTTTGTTGTCATGGGAGGCATTAATCTTTACGTAGCTTATTCTTATAACACCGACTTCTGGGTAACATTTAAGTTGTTTGGCGGTATTGGGTTTACACTTTTATTTGTATTTATCCAAGCGATTTATTTGACAAAGCATCTGTCTGTCAAAGAACTAAAACAACGACGAATACGTGAGCGATAAACAAACCTTGAAGGATCAAGAATGCGATTATTGTTAGTTGAAGACGATGAATTGCTTGGTGATGCGTTAAAAACAGGATTAACGCAGTTTGGCTATATCGTGGACTGGCTTAAGGATGGCGAAACTGCACGCACAGCCATGCGCGCAGAGTCATTTGAGTTGGTTATCTTAGATTTGGGCTTACCTAAACTCACAGGTTTGCGGCTATTGCAATTGATTCGACAAACAGGCGATAGAACACCCATCATTATTTTAACAGCGCGTGAATCTATTGAAAATCGTATTCAAGGCCTGGATATGGGTGCTGACGACTACATGGTTAAACCGTTTGATCTCAATGAATTAAGCGCTCGTATTCGTGCACTCATTAGACGCTCTCAAGGACGTGCAGACACCGTCATTCAATATCAAAATATCACGCTTGATCCTGCCGCACATACCGTGATGCAAGATGAGCAAATCGTGAACGTTCCACGCCGAGAATTTGCGTTATTACAAAAACTTCTTGAAAATTGCGGTCAAGCACTATCACGCGATCAACTCATGCAAAGCATTTATGGTTGGGATGAAGATGTCGACAGCAATGCACTCGAAGTACATATCCACAATTTACGTAAAAAACTTAACGCGAATTTTATTCGTACCATTCGAGGTGTCGGTTACATGGCAGAGAAAAATGATAAAAACACTTAATCTAGGACAAACCAACTGTTCGTACCAAAATTTACGCTCCACTGTTTATACGCGATGGACAAGCCACGACAACTGGGCATATTTCAACATAACCACGTATTGGACATGTTCTTGAAAACATCCATCCGAAAGTTTTTGCTTATTAATTTATTGCTCGCCATTACCGTTACAACACTATTAACGGTCATTGGCAATTACTACCTAGATCAAAAAGACATCCAGGAACACGTTGATAGCTTAGCTCTACCTTACTCGACACTTGAACACGTTAAACATAAACAAGCAACACAAGAGCTTGGTTGGCGCATTATCATTGATGATTTGTACATCATGTTACTAACATTCCCTCTATCGGGGTTGCTTATTTGGATTATTATTGGACGTGGATTAGACAGCATCAATAGCATCACAGCTGAAGTGGCTAACCGAGCACCAGCGCATTTAGAACCTGTTTCGAT
>JAGVJT010000093.1 GCA_020050955.1 Legionellales bacterium
TAAAAGCAACAGGATCATCTGATAAATCATAATACTTGTTATGATACACATTATCGATATTGTCCGGATCATATAAAATACATACTGTGTTGTTTTGTACATGTCCCTGATACACGTGGTTAATGGCGTCGATGCATGCGGCAAGTTCTGCGGCCGTCTGGTCTTTATAAGGTACGTTTAGTTCCTCGGCGAGATCTCTAATCGTATTAAGACCAATGCCTGCATGACTGTAAATGGTAATAGATTTGTGATCATTGTCTAATGAATAAGAGATGGCTTTTAACGCCGGTTTATAAGCTTTGTCAATTAAGTCTAGAACTTCTTGGCGCGTGATGAGGCCTTTATCGATAATGTGTTGTAGATTTTTCATCGAACGCGTGTGATTCGATGTGGTCATGCGATGAGGGGAAAAGTCGGGAGTTGTTTCATAAGCTTCAATAAACTCAAGTGCATGATTGGAAAATATTATTTCAAGTGGCACTTGGTGTTCATGAAGTTTTTCAAGAATTTTAAGGATGAAATAATCATTGCTTCCGCGATCAGCAAGTTCGTCGCCAAGTAATCTTATTAAGGTGTGAGAATGAAACGTGACTCTTGATAAAATAGCATTGAATTCATCCAAATGTTCTTTGGTTAATGCATCAGGTGGTAGCGTTGTTATCTGAACGAGCCTGTCATGATCAAGGGCCGTCATTCCTTTGATGATACCGTGATTAATGCATATCGCCACAAATTTCATGGGATTGCTGTGTAAGTCACCGATGGTAATTTGCGGATTGTCAGCAGCCTTTTGTTCGAGATCAGCGATGGGTAATTGGTGAAGATCAATGGGTTTTGAAAGCAGTTGTGTGCTCATAGTGTTTTCTTAAACAAGCTTGCTATGTAAGAAAACGATGGTGAAATAAGATGGCTAGTAGAATGCATGAAGGGCGTTAATAGTGACCAAGATAATTTTGATGATTGTATCGCTTGTCTATTATTTAGTCAAACAAGACTTGTTTATGACAAAAAAGAATTCCGCGCATAAAGCGCGGAACGTAGGCTGTAAATATATAACAACGCCAGACAAGCTATTTAGGGAATATAGTAAAACGGATTAGGCAGTTTGAACGTTTTTTCTGCATGACCACCGGTAAAATCACTGTCTTGATCGCCTACTGATGCAATAATAGTGTAGCCGGCTTGCTCTATTGCCGCACGCGCTTGTGTTTTAAACGGTGACGCGGATGGTTGTGTGTCTGTTTTTGGTCGAAAAAATAAACCAGCCCAACCTTCATAGCCTGCCGCTTTGAGATTACTGATGGTTTCTTTGTTGAGTGAATCACCACGACCTGTGATGAAAAAGACCGCTATGCCATTTTTAACCGCATCTTGATAAAGCATGAGTGTTGGTGCAATCACAGGATCATTGGCGCGAGCAATATCTTTGATACTTTGATCTTTGCTGTAGCAGAAGTTATTGGCAGCGATATTTTTATAGTTTGATAAACTGGTTTCATCAATATCAAATACCATGGCGAGTTTTTGAGGTGGTGTTGCTTTTTTATTCTCTGCAACACGTCCTGCCATGTAAGTTTCAGCATCGGCAATGACTTGTGCGATATCTTTATCGTACTGACCAGAGCTTTGATAGGTGAGAAGCTCTTGTTTTAATTGATCAATGTTTGCAGGCTCTGCAAACGATTTTGTTCCAATAAGAAGCGCACAGCCAACAGCAAATAACGTGTTTGTCATTATTTGGATATTTTTCATCATGAAATCCTACTGATCCGCGAACGTGAGATCCATTATAGGGTGAATACGAGGACTGTCAATTTATGATGATAAAAGTCAGGGTTAACATTAGATATATTTTTAGTGACAAGATGTGCTTGATCTAAGTATTAGTATTCTTCGATTGCCAAATATTATCAAATTGCGCTAAAATCGCGTGTTTTTTTTGAAATAGAACTGATTTAATCCCAATTGCAATGTTTTGGCATGCGGGTAGGTGGAAATATCATGCTGCGTATTAGTAAATTAGCTGATTATGGAACGATTATTATGGTCTATTTGGCAAAGCATGCAGAGCACGTTAGTAATGCGCGCGATATTGCACGTCAAACACACTTAACGGTTCCTACCGTCAGTAAATTATTAAAACGTTTGACAACCGCAGGGCTTCTTATTTCTGTAAGAGGTGCCTCAGGTGGGTATCGATTGCAACGTATGGCGCATGACATTTCTGTGGCGGATATTTTATATGCACTCGATGAGCCGCGAGGGCTTACGGAATGTCAATCACATCCTCACGCATGTGCACTGCAAGAGGTTTGCCATGTGCAAGGTAATTGGCGATTTATTAGCCAAGTAATTGAATCAACATTGAAAAGTGTCAGTTTGGATGCGTTAACGAAACCGTCCTTTGCGATGACTGATCTTGTGAGAAATGGGAGTATGTAGTGGCAAAACAACATGAAGAGCTCAATTCGTTGCTTGATCGTGAGTATCAGCATGGGTTTGTGACTGATATTGAAACTGAAACGTTTGCACCAGGTTTGGATGAGGACGTTATTCGTCGATTATCTGCGATTAAAGGTGAGCCAGAATTTGTTTTAGCATGGCGCTTAGAAGCCTTTCGTGTGTGGAAAACCATGACTCATCCTACATGGTCGAGTGTTCATTATCCTCCTATTGATTACCAAGCCATTGCTTATTATTCTGCGCCTAAAACTAAACAAGACGCACCCAAAAGTTTGGATGAAGTTGACCCTGAATTATTACGTACCTATGAAAAACTCGGCATTCCTTTGCGTGAGCAAGAAATATTAGCCGGTGTTGCGGTCGATGCAGTGTTTGATAGCGTATCTGTGGCGACAACGTTTAAAGCCAAATTAGCGGAAAAAGGTGTGGTATTTTGTTCTTTTTCTGAAGCGGTGCATACGCATCCTGAGCTCATTAAACAATACCTTGGTTCAGTGGTGTCGTATCGAGATAATTTCTATGCGGCGTTGAATTCTGCGGTGTTTAGTGATGGCTCATTTGTGTATATTCCTAAGGGCGTTCGTTGTCCTATGGAGCTTTCAACGTATTTTCGTATTAATTCTGCGGGCACAGGACAATTTGAGCGCACACTTATTATCGCTGACAGTGATAGTTATGTTTCGTATCTCGAGGGCTGCACGGCACCGAAGCGTGATGAAAATCAATTGCATGCAGCGGTTGTTGAGTTAGTTGCATTAGAGAATGCACAGATTAAATACTCGACCGTTCAAAATTGGTACCCTGGTGATAAAGACGGTAAAGGAGGTATTTATAATTTTGTTACCAAGCGTGGTGCATGCCGAGGAAAGCGTTCGAAAATTTCATGGACTCAAATTGAAACAGGCTCTGCCATCACCTGGAAATATCCTAGTGTTATTTTACAAGGCGATGATTCTGTGGGTGAATTTTATTCTGTGGCGGTGACGAATAATCATCAACAAGCTGACACAGGCACCAAAATGATTCATATCGGTAAAAATACGCGCTCGACGATTATTTCAAAAGGCATTAGTGCGGGAAAATCTCATAACGCCTACCGTGGTCTCGTGCGTATTGCACCAACGGCTGTCAATGCGCGAAATTACACGCAGTGTGATTCCATGTTAATGGGGTCGTTATGCTCTGCACATACATTCCCATACATTGAAGTAAAGCACCCGAGTGCACAAGTGGAACACGAGGCAACAACGTCAAAGCTAAGTGAAGAGCAACTTTTTTATTGTCAACAACGCGGTATCGAAACAGAAGATGCAGTGTCGATGATTGTTAATGGTTTTTGCAAGCAAGTCCTAAAAGAATTACCCATGGAGTTTGCAGTTGAGGCCACAAAATTATTAGGTATTAGTTTAGAGGGGGCGGTAGGTTAATCATGTTATCAATCAATCAATTACAAGTCGCAATTGATACGACACCCATTTTAAAAGGGATTAACTTAACGGTTCGTCCAGGTGAAGTTCACGCTATCATGGGGCCGAATGGCTCAGGAAAAAGCACGCTTTCTAAAGTGCTTGCAGGTCATCCTGCTTATACTGTGACCGGTGGTGAGTTGACTTATTTGGACCAAGATTTATGTGCGCTTTCGCCTGAAGAGCGTGCACAAGCGGGTATTTTTATGTCGTTTCAATACCCGGTTGAAATTCCTGGTGTGACAAACATTAACTTTTTGAAAGCATCTGTGAATGCGGTTCGAAAAGGTCAACATAAAAAGCCATTGGACGCGATTGAGTTTTTAAGTTTTATTCGTGAAAAATGCCAGCTCCTTGATATGGATGAATCGTTTTTATACCGAAGCATTAATGAAGGCTTTTCAGGTGGCGAAAA
>JAGVJT010000051.1 GCA_020050955.1 Legionellales bacterium
GTTACAACAAAAAGCAAATGATTTTTATCGGTTGACTGATTTTGGTAAGACGGCGGCGAACAGTGGCTTATCGATGTTAATTCATGAGTTTGGTATCACAGGGTACGCTAATTCTGTGCATACTGCGTGCGCTTCAGGCGGCCAAGCATTGGGGCTTGCTATGCAAGTTATTCGTCGAGGTGATGCAGATTATGTGTTAGCTGGTGGATTTGACTCCATGATCAATCCATTAGGTCTTTCGAGCTTTTGTTTGTTAGGCGCGTTATCGACTTACAATGAAACACCTGAAACGGCGAGCCGACCATTTGATGCAACACGCAATGGCTTTGTTTTAGGTGAAGGTGCGGCATTTCTCATTTTAGAAGATTGGGATAAAGCTGTGGCACGAGGTGCGTCGATTTACGCTGAGCTTGCAGGACAAGGAAATACATTAAGTGCGTATCGGATTACTGACTCTCATCCAAGTGGAGATGGTGCTATTCAAGCGATTCGTGGTGCATTACGAGATGCAGGTATTACGCCTGCGGATGTCGATTATATCAATGCACATGGAACCTCAACCCAAATGAATGACTTTAGTGAAACCAATGCGATTAAAGCCGTGTTTGGTGAACATGTTAAGACGCTTCCTGTGAGCTCGACTAAAAGTCAAACGGGGCATTTGATTGCAGCAGCAGGTGCGATTGAAGCCGCTTTTTCGGCCTTGGCCATTCGTGACGCACACATTCCGATGACAAAAAACAGAACAACACCCGATCCAGCATGTGATTTGGATTATGTAACAGAAGGTGTTCGTGAAAAAGCGCTTGGGGTTGTCTTATCGAATTCATTTGGATTTGGTGGGTCAAACAGTTGCTTATTATTTAAACACCCTGAATTTGAGCGAGGTAAAGCATGAACCAAACGAATCGTGTTTTTATCACAGGATTAGGCGCTGTTTCTTCATGCGGCATGAATACAGATGCTGTTTGGTCCTCTCTTTTAGAAGGTCAAACGGGGATTGCTGAAATAAGCCAAAGTGACTTATCAACCTGGGCGTACCGTTTGGGTGGTGAATTAAAAGATTATCAACCAGGAAAAATGTTGCCTGATCGAAAACTCATAAAAATGATCTCGCGACATGATGCAATGGGCATTCAAGCGGCGGTTCAAGCTGTGGAAGACAGCCAATTGGTGGATTATCGTGCAACACTAAGTGAAGCTGATCATTTTAATGAGCAAACAGCAGTATACGTTGGTTCGCCTGGCAATAAATATTGTCAACAGTATGATTTTCTGCCTTTAATGGCGAAAACAAACAGTCATTTGCCTGCATTTGCAGAGCAGCTATTTAGTGAAGTTCATCCGATGTGGTTACTTCGCATTCTGCCGAATAATGTTTTGGCGTATACCGGGATTACCTATGGTTTTAAAGGTGAGAATCACAACATTGTTAATCATGCCGCAAGCGGTATGCAGGCCATTTTAGAGGCTTATCAAGCGATTCGGACAGGCCTTGCTGAGCGAGCTGTTGTTGTTGCTTATGATAATGGTGTTGAGCCGCAAGCTTTATTTTATTACGAGCGTCTAGGTGTTTTGAGTGCTAATCATTTAAAACCTTTTGATGCTGCGCACGATGGCACCATCCTTGCGGAAGGCGCTTCGGCATTGGTTTTAGAAAGTGAAGCAAGTGTGATGGCTCGCCAACGCACACCTTATGCGGAAGTCTTAGGCGGCTGTGTTGAGACAGAGGGTTCGGGACTGTTTTCAATTGATCCAGAAGGAAAGCCTTTAGCATCAGTGTTAACACGAACACTTGATACACTGCAATTAAATGCTTCAGAGATTGATCTTGTGGTCGCGCATGGGAATGGCAATCCGTTGTCTGATGTCAGTGAAGCACGTGCGCTTGTGTCGGCCAATCTGCATGATAGACCTGTCACTGGGTTTAAGTGGGCCATGGGGCATACGTTATGTGCATCAGGCGTGATGGATACGGTGCTTGCGACAAAAGCGTTACAAGCAAAATGTGTGCCAGGCATTGCAAATTTAAGCGTTGTCGCCTCGGCATGCGCTGAGCTTAATGTTTCATCATCAACACGATCCCTTACGCGAGCTGAGCATGCATTGTTAGTGAATCGAGGATTTGCTGGCATGAATGTTTCGCTGGTTCTGAAGGCGTGTGAGTAATGCCTACAGAAACATTGACTGCACGTATCGATGCTTTACCTGTTTCTCGTGCGGGTCGCTTTATGTATCGATGGCTGCCGTATCGACGACGTATCATTACCGAAAACATGACCCATGTTTTCGGTGATACACTAAGCGAGTTACAAAAAGAACATCTAACGCAGGCGTTTTATTCTCATTTGATGACCTCCATTAAAGAGACCATTCAACTTCGATTTGTGACTGAGAAATGGTTACAGCAACGTGTTGAGGTACGAGGGCATGAGCGTCTATTGCAAGTCGCTGAGCGTGGTCAAGGCGTTTTAATCTTGACCGGGCATGTTGGCAGTTGGGAAGTGGCGCCTATTGGTGGTATTTTGAATTTTAAGCAGTTCCAAGGGCGATTTCATTTTATTCGTCGAACATTGGGTAATAAAACCATTGAGCGAATTTTATTTCGTCGTTATTACGAAGCAGGCTTGCATGTGATTCGTAAGAAAAATGCATTACAACATGTGACAGAGGCTCTCGCTCAAAACGATGCGGTTGTTTTTGTGCTTGATCAGCATGCATCTATTGTTAATCGAGATGGCATTGTCGCTGAGTTTTTTGGAAAAAAAGCAGGAACGTATCGAAGTCTTGCCAGTTGTGCGCGCTACACGGGTGTTCCTGTGGTGCCCGCGGCGAGTTATCGTTTAGCGAATGGGCGACACGTGTTGGAGTTTCATGAGCCGATTGAATGGCAAGAACACGAAAGCACACAGGCATCGCTTTATCATAATACCTGTGCATACAATAAAGCATTAGAGCGTATTATCTTGGCACATCCCGAGCAATGGCTATGGTTGCACCGACGATGGAAGCTGAAGGAATGACCAACACATCTAAAAAAGTTCTCCCTCGTATACAAAGCTTGCTGAGCCTGTCATAAAGATAGGACTTTTAATGTCGGACCATTGTATCCACAAATCGCCACCAGGAAGGCTGACGCGCACATTCGTATCGAGCTGATGATACAGTCGACCTGCCGCCATCGCTGCCACGGCACCACTCCCACAAGCGCGTGTTTCGCCACAACCTCGTTCATAAACGCGTAATTGAATGTGAGAGGGGGTGTGAAGCTTTAAAAAACCAACATTAACTTGCTCGGGAAAGAAAGGGTGTTCGCAGATGGCTTTACCTAATGATGTTACCGGTGCATTTTGGAGCTCATCCACCACAAGAACCGCATGCGGATTGCCGACACTTAACGCATGAAACGATTGGTTGTGTCCATCAAGCAACAACGTGTATTGCGGCTGTTGTGTCGACGTGTTGAGTGGAATCGCGCGGGGGTCCAATTGAGGATGACCCATGTTTACCGTCACAGAATGATCTGCATTGAGTTGTAGTTCTAATCGTGTTGTTTGTGTTGCCACAGAAAAGATTTTGGCTGGCGATAATTGATAATACTCAATAAAACGTGCAATACATCGTGCGCCATTACCACATTGCCCAACAGGCTCACCGTTGGCATTAAAAATGCGGTAAAAAAAATCGATGCCTTCAATGGATGATGGTTCAACAATCAAACATTGATCAAATCCGATGCCTGTGTCTCGTGCACTTAATTGTCGAATGTATTCCGGTGACAGCTGCACGGATTGATGGATACCATTAATTACCATAAAATCGTTTCCAAGGCCGTGCATTTTGGTAAATTTTAGCGTCATGATGCAAACCTTGCTGTGTGTGACGCGTTGGTTGACTCAGGCAAATAAAGAGGGCCTTTTTGACCGCAAGCATTTAGTAGTACTGTAACAGCACTGATGAGGCATAATTTATAAAACATGTTGACGTGATAAGTTATGGTGAGTTTTTTTATTGTACGCCCCGTGTTGCAAAAGTAAATAAACGAACATGTGCGTTGAAGTTATGTTATTTCCACGTTACATCATAGCGATAATTGCCCCATTGCAACGTAACGCGCGTCTTTTTTTCGATAGCAAAGACACCTGCAGGTGTGCCTGTATAAATCACATCACCACGTTTTAGGGGGAAGTAATGGCTGATATACGCCACTAAATTTTCAGGTGTCATCATCATGTCACATCCTTTTGCTTGTTGTTTGACAACACCATCAGCAAGCATCTCAAAGTTGATATCCATATAATTTGAAAATTGCGAATAAGGTATCCACGGACCTAAAACCGCGGCATCTTTAAACACTTTCGCAATCGTCCATGGATGGCCCTGTTTTTTTAAGCTGGACTGTGTGGTGCGTAATGTCATGTCTAAGCCAAGTGTGAGGTCTGAAATGGCGTGCGCGGCTTCATTCTGTGATAATTGATAAGCATCGTGAGCGATGCGAATGGCAATTTCACATTCGGGTTGTACATTGGTGTCATGTGGTGGAAATTCAAGTGTTAACAATGTATTCCAAGAAGAAGCTTGTTGTAATACGCTTGCAGGCTTTAGAAATATGACGGGTTTTTCGGCAATGGCATCGCCTAATTCTTTCGCATGTGCGAGATAATTTTTCCCAACGCAAATGATTTTATCAATCAACATAAAGGTATCACTTTTCAAAAATCATGGCATCATCTTTGAATGCTTTAAACTCAAGCGATAAGCCATTTGGGTCGTAGAAAAACATCGTTGCTTGTTCACCTGGTTTTCCTTTAAATCGGATATAAGGTTCGATGACAAAGCTTATTTTATGTGCCTTTAGTTTTTCGGCCAGAGCATGCCAATCACTCCATTCAAGAATCATGCCAAAATGTGGCACAGGAACTTGATGTTCATCAACAGGATTGACGAATCGCTCAACTACTTGATTGACATTTTGATGAAACACCAGTTGATGACCGAAAAAGTTAAAATCGACCCATGTTGGATCAGAACGTCCTTCAGCGCATCCTAAAATATCACCGTAGAAATGACGCGCTTTTTGAATATCAGGGACTGGTATCGCGAGATGAAAGGGTCTCATATGAGCCTCTAGAACATAACAGTGATAAAAAATTAATGTATCGA
>JAGVJT010000112.1 GCA_020050955.1 Legionellales bacterium
CCGGAATAAGATGTTTGTAGTGTGACGTTTTTAATTTTACCCAATTGTTCTCGTCGATTTCGATAATCTTCACGCATCGCTTTTAAGCGTCTAACTCGGCCTTCGTTTCGGGTGCGTCTTGCTTCAATACCTTGACGAATCCAGGCTTCCTCTTCTTTTAATCGTTTATCAAATAAAAAGTTTTGTTTATCTTCTGCCAGACGAATGGATTCGCGCCGGTCAAGGTAGGTTTCGTAGCTGCAATCGTGGCAATGCAGATTGCCGCGATCAATCTCGACAATACGATTGGCAACACGAGACAGGAAGCGGCGATCATGCGTTACTAATAAAACGCTTCCGGAATATTGTGCTAAATAAACCTCCAACCATTCGATGGCTTGAATATCCAAGTGGTTGGTTGGTTCATCGAGCAGTAATAATCCTGCTGGCGCAAGCAATGCTGCACCTAATAAAGCACGTCGACGCATGCCGCCAGACAATTGATTAATAGGTGCATCGATGGGAAGATTAAGATGCGTAGCCATGGTCTCAATACGAGGCAATAAATCCCATGCATGCAGTGTATCAATTTTTTGCTCAAGCTCAGCCATTTTGGCTATGTTATTGTCTTTCACCGCAAGGCGGTAATCAGCGAGAACATCTCCAATATTGCCCAATCCATTAACAAGAAAATGATAGACTGTTTCATCATGGCTGGTTGGAACATCTTGTGTTAAACCTGCAATATGAAGCCCACTTTCTTTTTGTACTTTACCACTGTCTGGTGTGATTTCGTCTTGAAGCAACTTAATAAGCGTTGACTTACCTGCGCCATTGCGTCCAACCAAGGCAATGCGGTCTTGAGGTTGAATTTGCCAATTAACCTCATGAAGGATAACGTTATTTGCTAACGTTAAGGAAACATTGTTTAAAGATAGAATACTCATAATGGATAATATACTCGTTGCTCATTGTTTATAAATCAGTTACTATGTCGTGTTTTTTTTAAAACACCTTGCCTTACGTCGAAGTGTATTCGCGAAGGCTCTAATCCACAAGGAGAATTTAGTATGAGACACTATGAAGTTGTGTTTCTTGCTCATCCTGATCAGAGTGAGCAAGTTCCTGCAATGGTTGAACGTTATGAGGCCATGATTTTAAAGCACGATGGCAAAATTCATCGCAAAGAAGATTGGGGACGACGTCAATTAGCTTATCCTATCAATGATTTGCATAAAGCGCATTACGTGATGATGAACATCGAATGCTCTCAAGCGGCTCTAGACGAATTAAAAACATCGTTCAAATTTAATGATGCTATTTTAAGAAATCTTATTCTTCAACGCAAAACAGCTATTAAAGGCGAGTCTGTGATGATGAAAAAAGAAAAAGAAACACGAGACGCTTAAGGGAGAAGAATAATGTCAGCATATTTTCGTCGTAAAAAAATGTCTCGTCCCACTGCAGATGGTGCGAGCGAAGTTGATTACAAAGATGTTAACTTATTAAAGAACTACATCAGTGAGACAGGAAAAATCATTCCTTGCCGAATCACGGGTATTCCTGCTCGCATGCAACGCCAGGTTTCAAGTGCGATTAAACTTGCTCGTTTCCTTGCGTTAATGCCTTACTGCGATAGCCACAAGTAAAGATGACCATGCGGGACGGATTCATTCAACAACAAGCTCGACGATTATTGGAAAATGATCGTTATGCGTTGCTTGCTGTGCTTGTTTTCATGTTCTTACCTTACACGACTTGGGTGTCAATGACAGTGTTATCATTGGTGACCTTGCGTAAAGGGTGGAAGCAAGGAGCTATGTTGCTTCTTCCCGCGTTAACCGCGCATGTGATTGCAACATTAACTTCAGTCATCTGGAGTGTTGCTCTGATTGACGCGGTGGTTCGTATTTTACCTTGCTATTTTGCAGCATGTTTATTGCGTACAACCAGCAGTTGGAAAGTAGTTAGTGCGAGTTTTTTGTGTCTTGTTGTTATTGGGGCTGCGTTACTGCAATGGTTTTTGCCTGACTTGATTGATGCGCAATATGCTTATCTTCAAGCAGCTATTCGCGAAATAGATTCAGGGCGAACATTGTTAGGTTTTTGGGATGAGCGAGGCATTGAATCCTTTGTTGTTGCCAATTACTTACTAGGTTTTCAAGCGTTGTGTCTGTTCATCGCGATTATATCGCCATTAATGTTCGCACGTTCACTGCAAGCACAGCTTTTTTATCCTGGCGGCTTTCGACAAGAAATGCTTAATTTTCGTGGTGATAAACAAAGTGTAATCGTTTTAAGTTTGCTCTGTTTTGCAGCTTATCAAAATCGACTATTAGCAATGAACATTTTACCGTTGATTGTTTTT
Organism: Legionellales bacterium; assembly: GCA_020050955.1. Lineage (GTDB taxonomy): Bacteria > Pseudomonadota > Gammaproteobacteria > Legionellales > Legionellaceae > JAGVJT01. Next base: position 2,348 of record JAGVJT010000112.1, read on the forward strand.
TGTTTCACGCTTGCGGGTTTAAGTTTTTCTGCCAATGTTCTGTTCAACAAGATGAAACCTTTTAAAGCAGGAGTCATGCTGTTAACACCATTGATGCTTTTACCGTTAATGATGCTACCTTTCTATGCTGTGTTGGGCGCTTTTGATGGTTTATTTAATTTTCGGTTATACCTGTCATCAAACACGGGTAAAACAACGTAAGGGGTTTAGTCATGCAAATTATTTTGTTAGAAAAAATAAGAAACTTAGGTGCGTTGGGTGAAATGGTTCATGTCAAACCAGGTTATGCGCGTAACTATCTTATTCCTCAAAATAAAGCTGTTTTTGCAACAGAAAAAAACATTGCTTTGTTTGAAAGCAAACGCGCAGAGCTTGAAAAGAAAGCACAGGAGTCGTTAGCGAAAGCGGAACAACGAGCAGCTGCTTTAAGCAACATCACGATTGTTATTGAAGCACAAGCAAGTGATGAAGGAAAGTTATATGGTTCTGTTGGTGTGAGCGAAGTAAAAGATGCTCTTGCTGCTCGTTCTATTGAAATTAGCAAGCGTGAAATTGTTTTACCAGAAGGTTCGTTGTATGCAGTAGGGACTTATCCTGTAGAGCTTTATTTACACAGTGATGTTGTTGCAACGATTCAGCTTGAAATTGTTGCTCAAAAGTAATAACGCAACACTTTGCATTGAATGTGTCGTGAGAACTCAATGACCATTTCTGCAACCTCCAGAAGATCCTTCGCTACGCTCAAGATGACACTGCTTTACTTAAATTAAAGTGCGTCATCCTGAGTGCTGCGAAGAATCTAATCATTCGAATGAAGATTCCTTCAATATATTGAATAGCAATAAAATGCTTTTTCTTATTGTTGTTATCATTGAACTCTTTAGCTTTAAATGTCTACCTACAAGCCTTCAGGCTCGAGACCGCGTGGGTGGTTATAAAAAAATTTTAATGATGATTTCGCCGATATTGTTGTTCTTTATTATCGTTCGAATCCATTAATGATAAAGTTTTTCTGAATTGTTTAGTGATATCGGTTGTTGTGATAGGTGTTGAGTTATGAATGGTTGGCATCGTATTTTCTTTTTCTTGCGAGGCCAATTGTGCACGCAAATACGTTTTAGTAAATCGCATTAAATCTCTAAATGTAGGAGCTGGTTTATAATGATGAAGCTCGGCTGTTTTGCAGGCGCTGATGAATTCTTTTGCGATGGTATGTGCTTGAATAAAATCTAAGCCTTCATGGGTTAAAATATCTGTGATTTCGTCAGAAGAATAAGGAGGCAATGTTTGATGTGCCACACGCCGGTCAAGAGCATTACTTGCTTTTTGACGACCAGCCATGTGAGATGGATTTTGTGAAGTAATAAGAAAAAATCCTGGTTTTTTTGCAATTTTTCCATTTAATGTTCCCATTAAAATATCATTTAATGAACGTTCCATCATCGGTGAGCTATTAATTTCATCAATTTTTACAGGCTTACCTTGATGAAATGCTTTGATGAGAATCGCTTCTTTTTCTTTTAAACTCATGCTCGCTTGAATGCTGTAAAAACCTGGTTTATCTGATTCATCGTAAGGATCAAGTTCAGTTAAGTGATGTTGATAAATTAAGCAGTCTTGAAGCAATTCACTTTTGCCAATACCGGGAGGGCCTGTTAATACAAAAGCATTGAGGCCCGCAAAACGTTGAGCATTATTTTTAGCATGATGAATTCGAAAATTACGAAGGTTTAAAAAATCAAGCAATTGTTGTCTAGCCTCTTCTCGAGAAGGGGTGAGGTAAAACTCTGTCTCTTTAGGTTCTGTGCGAATGGGCTTGAAGCTTGGCCTTGGAAAATGCTCATTAAACGTTGCTTGATGTTCCAAAGGAATAAGGTTGTGGCTATATTGGTAAGCATAAAATTTTGCAACCTCAAGAGGATTTTCGTGCGGATGAAGTCGACAATAATTAATTGTTAATAACGCCATGGTTGATAATTCACGAGCGGACATTAAAACCGTATCGCTTTCTAATTGTGTCACAAATTGATACGTTTCTAAAAATACGCGGCTGATTTCATCAATATTTAAGCTTTTTTCAAACCCTTCAAATAACGGTGACAATACCTCCTGATAAATGTATTCAGCAGGCATCGGTTCAAACAAACAGCAATGACCA
>JAGVJT010000002.1 GCA_020050955.1 Legionellales bacterium
ACCAAACATGTACGAACCAAGCGTGCAACATAAACATGCAAACGAAAGTAACTTTCTTGGCCCGAAAAGATCCATCAACATACCGACGGGTAATTGCATGGGCGAATAAGCAAAATAATAAAGAGCAGCAAGTTGACCAAATGTTGCCGCTGAAATATGCCCAAATGCCTCGCTCAGCTCACCTTGAAGTGCGCCTGGTACAATGCGAAGCACAAATTCATAGCAATAAAAAAAGGCACCCATTGCACACGCAATAATACCCAATAACATTTGTTTACGGCTAATGACGTTTTGCATGAGCATGTGTTTCCTTTAAAAAGAACGTAAGGACAGCTGCAATCAAAATTCCAACAGGAATAATGGATAATGCCACTTGGTAATCATGTGCACTATAATCTGCATGACGTGTAACTTGATCAAGAATCGATGGGTTATTTTCCAAAGCTTGATAGTGCTTGTAGCTCCAATCCAATAAATTGCCAATCACAGGTTGCAAAAACATCGCACCAATCATCACAAGCATATTCGTCATCGCAATCGCGGTTCCTGCCGCTTCTTGAGGACTTAACTCACGCCCCACTGCAAACACGAGTGCTTGTACACTATAAAACAACCCTAATGTAAACATCAGCGCATTCAGCTGAGAAGCATTAAGCCCTGGAACATACAACACAATCATCATGATCATCGCCGCAACAATCGCACCAATAAACATGGGGAGTTTTCTACGCTTTAGTCGATCAGAAATCCATCCAGCAAGAGGCGCACCAATCATGAATCCCATGAACAAGCATGAATTTGCAATTTCAGCACTTGATGCAGTCAATTGATGCGCATGGCGCAAATACGGAATACCCCATAATTCTGCAAATACTGTTGTGGGCAAATAAACAAGGCATCCGTAAATACCATTGATCCAAATTTGTCGATTCACAGCAATGATTTTTAAATCCATGAAGGCGCGCTGAAAACTACTGATCGTACCACCATCTTCCTCGAGATGACGCTTTGTATCATGAATACCAAACCATAATACGATGATAAGACCAAGACCAAAAAGCGCCGAGAAATTCACAGTTTGCTGCCAGCCGATTAAGTCAACTGCACGCCCTAATACGTTATCTCCTAACATCGCTCCTAATGTCCCAAGCGCACTCGCCATACCCGCCACCATGCCAAGCTTATCTTCCGGTAACCACAATGTGGCAAGCTTTAACACACCAACAAAAGCAAATGCAGACCCAAAACCCACTAAAAACCGACCAGCAGCAGCGAGGCTAAACAAACTTGTTCCAGCAAACATCCATGTGCCAACCACACACAAAGCGCAAGCCAACGTCAAGAGTCGTCGTGGACCAAAACGGTCCATGAATAACCCAACAGGTAACTGCATCGGCACATAAGCGTAATAATAAAATGCAGATAAAAACCCAAAGCCTGTGGCAGACAGACTAAAATGCTGTCGTAGTGCATGCTCCATGACACTGGGTGTTATCCGCAACAAGTACTCATAAGCATAAAAAACAGCGCCTAAACCACAGATAAGCCAAGCCATGATCATCGTTTTTCTATGAGACAGCGTCATGTTTTCCTCCACAATAGAGTACGTCTATTAATAAACTATTTTTCGTAAGATACACCTGCAACACCGCTGGCAATGGCTGCATTCACAACTGCCACAGGTACACGCTCAAGCAACCGAGGATCAATAGGCTTAGGCAGAATATAATCCGGCCCAAACTCCCATTGCGTCACACCCGGATAATTCTGTTTTACAACATCAGGAACAGGTTCATGCACTAATTGGCGAATAGCTTCAACCGCGGCTATTTGCATCGCTTGGTTAATGCATGTCGCACGAACATCCAATGCTCCACGGAAAATGTAAGGAAAACAGAGTACATTATTCACCTGGTTTGGATAGTCACTACGGCCTGTCGCAATGATTAAATCCTTGCAAATGGCACGAGCTACTTCAGGCCGTATTTCTGGATTAGGATTTGATAATGCAAAAATAATCGCCTTCGGCGCCATGCGTTTTAATAATTCTGCACTAAGTAGATCAGGCTTGGCAACACCAATAAACACATCGGCATCAACTAAAGCATCCGCCAAAGTACGTGCATCTGTTGTCACTGCAAATGCAAATTTATACGCATTTAAATCTTCTCGTCCAGTATGAATCACACCTTTAGAGTCCAAAAGAAGCATATTGGCTTTATTAGCACCTAATGCCACTAATAATCGCATAGACGCAATGCCTGCAGCTCCCGCACCAATGCAAACAATTTTTGCATCAGCCAATTTTTTATTCTGTAACTCGAGTGCGTTTAAAAGACCTGCGGCAACCACAATTGCCGTACCATGCTGGTCATCATGAAACACGGGTATGTGTAGCTGTTCAATTAATGATTGTTCGATTTCAAAACACTCAGGCGCTTTGATATCTTCTAGGTTAATGCCACCAAACGTCGGCGAAATAGCTTTTGCCGAGATCGGAAGAG
>JAGVJT010000229.1 GCA_020050955.1 Legionellales bacterium
ATTAATGCACAAAACTGCATTCACTGTAAAACATGCGACATTAAAGATCCTCAACAAAACATTGTATGGACAGCCCCCGAAGGAGGAGGTGGCCCTAATTATGTTGGTATGTAAGAGGTAGCAACAACCAATAGCGACCTTGATGTTTCATCTTGCCTGCAACAGCCGTTGCATGCTCCCCTGCCCCCCAGAAAACATCACCGCGGACAGCACCTTTAATTGCACCACCCGTATCTTGTGCAATCATTAACCGAGAAAACGTATGCGTTTTTTCGGTTTTTTCATCAGGTCTTGTTGTTTGCAACCAAACAGGCGTGCCAAGTGGCACCCAAGCACGATCAACCGCGAGCGAATAACCTGCCGTTAGCAACAATCCTTGAGCACCTAATGCACCTTTTTGATCCGTTAAAATTCTAAAAAACACAAACGATTGATTTTTGTTAATCACAGCACTCATTTCACTTGGATGACTTTCCAAATAAGCACGAATACGTTGCATGGAAGCATTGTCGCGTGTCATCACGCCTTTCTCAATTAACACTCGACCAATGGCCGTGTAAGGCGCCCCATTTCCGCCAGCATAACCCAAAAACAATGGCTCACCCTGAGGCAATGTAACAATACCTGAACCCTCAATTTCTAAAATTAAACGATCAAGTGGTGTCTTTACCCACGCAATGATAGGTGCCATATCTCTAATCGCACCACGACTAATTGCTTTACGTGCATGATAAGGAACGAGCTTACCAGATTGAATACGTCCAACAAGCGTTCTATTTGGTAAAGATGCATCAAAATCACGTAAAGATGCGGTCACGCGATCACGCGGTAATCCATAAATGGGGACAGAATAAACATTTGTTTTAACTAAACTTCCTTCAACGGAGGGAAAGTAATACCCCGTGAATAGTCCTATGATGGGTTTTCCATCATGAAATTCAACAGGTTTAAACCAGGCTTGGAAAAAATCTTTTGCCTGTGTAGAAGTCGGATGTTTTAAATCAAGAGCGGCATGACATGCAGGTTGCCAATCGCGTGCCCTCATGGCTAAAAATTCACTTCCCACAGCAGCATCAGGCGATTGTTTGACAAACAAACGACACGAAGCTTGAAAGGTTTTTAAAGATGTTAAGGTATCTGCTTTATCCCAACCAGGAAGATTTGCAAAAGAATGCGTTTTCAGCACCGTTTGAGGTGATGCATCAGCCGATGATGGATTGTTTTTCGCCGAGTCCGTCTCTTTGATTGCTTTCACACAACAACTTGGTGTAGTAACGTTGTCATGATTTTTTACTTCAGTCACGAGTGCAACATGCGTTAAATGTGCTCCCCAATGCATCGTAATAAACACACTTAAAACACTTAAACTATAAATTATCTTCTTCATAATGGCTTTATTTTTAACCTCAATGGGCTACAATGTAACACAAATTACATAAAATCACAAAATCACCTACACACAAAGAACAGAGTATCCTTGTGGTGGATAAAACGATGAGAGAATGGTCTAGCTTATCAATTAATCTTCATGTAAAATAATTTCCGCGCTTAGGGCTTCGTCAAGCGCTCATGAACTGAGCCGATCTAACTAACAATAAGGATGTTATGATGAATGTCAGTGATACACCAGCAACAAGTGATATTATTAAGCAAGAACAAGGCTTACAGGAGTTAGTCTACAGTCTCGTTACTCGCTTTCTTGCTGAAAACAAAAATAAATCAATCAATGACTTATATGACATGATTCTTTCTGAAGTTGAACCACCACTATTGCAAGCGGTCATGGAAAAGCGTCGTGGAAACCAATTGCAAGCAGCAAAAATGCTTGGCATCAGCCGAGGCACCATTCGCAAAAAATTACAGCGCTACTTTGGCACAAAATATTTCCGCTTAACAGACGAATAATTCGTTGAGCACCAAACAAAAAAGGCGATCATTGATCGCCTTTTTCATGCAAATTAGAAAATATAATTAAGATTTGCTGCAGACAAACTACAATCCGCTGCCTTCACTTCGCATTTTGAAACAAGGTTAGTTCCACGCGTACTAAAACCAGAGGCCCCGCTAGCACAATCAGACAATCATCCATCACCAGGATAAACGGTGCATTGATAATGCCGTATCATTGGACGTATCTGCGACATAAAGATATTGATTGTTCAATACCCACGCTCGCTTCATGTAAGAAATGTCCTTAAAATGCCTCGAAAACTGCGGCAGCACCCATGCCTGTACCAATGCACATCGTGACCATTCCGTAGCGCCCTTTTGTGCGACGTAGCCCATGCAATAATGTCGCGGCTCGAATTGTGCCTGTTGCACCCAGTGGATGACCAAGCGCAATCGCACCACCCAATGGATTAACTTTTGTTGGATCAAGCTCTAAGGATTGTATGACGGCCAAAGCCTGTGCTGCAAAAGCTTCGTTTAACTCAATCCAATCCAATTGCTCTAACGTTAATCCCGCTTTTTTTAAAGCTAAAGGAATCGCCTTAATAGGCCCTATGCCCATAATTTCTGGGGGCACACCGGCCACAGCATAACTCACCAAACGCCCGATTGGTTTTAAATCATACGCTTGTAATGCTGACTCATCCGCTAAAAGGCAAATACCCGCACCATCACTTGTTTGCGAACTATTCCCTGCTGTCACACTCCCTTTCGCTGCAAAAACAGGTTTTAATCGAGAAACAGCCTCATAAGAAGTATCTGCTCTTGGACCTTCATCCTCAGCAATCACACGAGACACCGTCTCGAGGGTGCCTATCGTTAAGTTAGGTTGACGAATGATCAAAGGAAATGGCGCAATTTCTTCTGAAAAATACCCATTTTTTTGCGCAAGAGAGGCTCGACGATGACTTTCAATGGCAAACATATCCTGCTGTTCGCGCGAAATAGCCCATTTTTTTGCAACGTTTTCAGCCGTAATTCCCATGCCATAAGCAATGGCAATGTGCTCATTTTCAAACAAGGCGGGATTTGCGGTGTATTTATTACCCCCTAAAGGAACCTTAGACATGCTTTCAACGCCACCTGCTAATGCCAATGAAAAATCACCATGTATCATCGATGCTGCAGCGGTTGCTATGCTTTGAACACCTGATGAGCAAAAACGGTTAATCGTCATCGCGGGAATCGTATCAGCCAGCCCACTCAAAAGTGTCGCAATACGTGCAACATTCATGCCTTGTTCAGCTTCAGGCATAGCACAACCAATGACAACATCGCCAATGGCTTGCCAATCGAGCGTTTGGTGACGATTTTTTAAAGACTTTATGGTGTGAACTAAAAGATCATCAGGTAACGTGTTTTTAAATATACCTCGAGGCGCTTTTCCAACTGGCGTGCGTAAAACATCAACAATGTAGATATCTTTCACAATCAAACTCCTTCATTAATTACGTAGAGGCTTTCCTGTTTCTAACAAGTATTGAATGCGCGCTTGTGTCAAAGGTGTTGCCACCAGCCGCATAAACGCCTCTCGCTCTAAACGTAATAACCATGCTTCATCAACGTATTCACCCTGATTAACCTCGCCACCACACAGAACAAATGCCAATTGATCTGCTAAAAAATAGTCATGTGGCGAAATAAATTGCCCTTCCAGCCAATTAACAAGCCCTGCTTGCAATAAAGCATGCCCTTCTCGACCGGCAACCATGATTTTTGTTTGAACAGGTGGTTTATAATTAGAGGCTTGCATGCATATCACTTTAGCAATTGCTGCTTGCAAGACATCATCTGTATGCATCACCC
>JAGVJT010000071.1 GCA_020050955.1 Legionellales bacterium
TAAATGCTTTTCGCATCCTCTAACCCAATCACACCTTCTTTTTCCACATTGGTGAATAGCGCAATCTTCATACGATCAGTTTCTGATAATGGTCTATCCGAACGACAAATTAAAATATCCGGTTGAATACCAATAGAACGTAATTCTTTCACCGAATGCTGCGTCGGTTTTGTTTTCACTTCACCTGATGTTGCAATATAGGGAAGAAGTGTTAAATGAATAAACAATGCACGTTGCGCACCTACTTCAATACGCATCTGACGAATGGCTTCTAAAAAAGGCAATGATTCAATGTCTCCGACAGTACCACCAATTTCCACCATAGCCACATCAAAGCCTTCAGCACCTTGCTTGATAGAATGTTTAATTTCGTTAGTAATATGCGGGATCACTTGGACTGTCGCGCCTAAATAATCGCCACGACGTTCTTTCTTAATCACATTTTCGTAGATTTTCCCAGACGTGAAATTATTTTGCTTTGTCATGGTGGTGCGAACGAATCGCTCGTAATGACCAAGATCAAGATCTGTCTCTGCACCATCTTGTGTCACAAATACTTCACCGTGCTGAAAAGGACTCATTGTTCCTGGATCAACATTCATGTAAGGATCTAACTTAATTAATGTCACGCGCAGGCCACGCGCTTCAAGAATAGCCGCTAATGATGCGGAGGTAATTCCTTTGCCTAATGAAGACACCACCCCACCGGTGATGAAAATATAATTTGTCATCGATTCCTCGTCATTATCATACATCCAATTGCTGCAAAATATTGCTCATTGCTAAAGCACAGTCCACGGCATCACGCCCTTTATGCCCATGAGCACCACCTAATCTGTCCCACGCTTGTGCTTCATTTTCTGTCGTTAGCACACCAAAAATAACAGGGACATTAAAATCCAATGCTACACGAGCACATCCATCTGTCACTGATTGGCAAACATAATCATAATGGCTAGTTTCACCGCGAATGACGGCACCAAGTGCAACAATCGCACCATAGCGACCTTTTTTTGCAAGCGTCTGAGCAATTAATGGAATTTCAACCGCACCAGGTACCTCAACCAATGTGATGTCATGTGCATGAAAGCCATGCATGTCAAGTTGTGCTAAAGCGCCATCTTGTAAGGCTTGTGTAATGTCTCGATTAAATAAACTCACAACCAATGCAATTGGAAAAGAGGATAGTTTTTCTACACATCCTTGAATAGGTTTGATCATGCAATAGACTCCGATTCCACTGTTAAAAAATGACCCATTTTTGTTTGCTTTACATGCAGATAGTCGCGGTTTTCTTTCGTGCATAAGCTTTCTAATGCCACACGCTCATGCACATGAATACCATAAGACTGAAGCGATGCCATTTTTTCAGGATTATTGGTGAGTAAACGAACATGCTCAATCCCCATCCATTTTAAAATCTGAAAAGCGACCCCATAATCACGATTATCCACAGGCAGCCCCAATTGCTCATTAGCTTCAACCGTATCAAAACCCTGCTCTTGAAGTGCATACGCTTTTAATTTGTTCGCAAGTCCAATGCCACGGCCTTCTTGACGCAAATAAATTAACACACCACCTTCTTTTGCAATCATTGCAAGTGAATGATTCAACTGATCACCACAATCACATTTTGCTGATCCAAATAGATCGCCTGTGATACATTCTGAATGAATACGAACAAGCGGGATATCGTCAGATGAATGCATTGGCTTTACTAATGTGAAATGCTCTGCATCATCTAACTGATTACGAAACACTGTCATGGTAAAATCACCATGTGCTTGCAACGGCAACCGGCTTGACGCCACTGCTTCAACTAATATTTCTTGGTGAATGCGATAATGCATTAAATCACGGATGCTTATCAGCGGCATATTATGTTGCAACGCAAAATGCTCAAGCTCTTCTCGCCGACTCATGCTGCCATCGTCATTCATAATTTCACAAATCACCGCAGCAGGTCTCAATCCCGCTAATGTCATTAGATCCACACTGCCCTCTGTTTGACCTTGACGCTCTAAAACGCCTCCTGGTTTTGCTCGAAGCGGAAAAACATGACCTGGCGAAATAACATCCGTACGATCGCTTTTTTCATCAATAGCGACACGAATGGTATGCGCACGATCATGCGCAGAAATACCGGTGGAAACACCTTGAGCCGCTTCAATGGAAATTGTAAACGCTGTATTGAACGGCGAATGATTTTTGGTGGCCATCATCGAAAGCCCAAGCTTATCGATAAGACGTTCATGCATAGGAAGACAAATTAAACCTCGCGCAAAACGTGACATGAAATTAATTGCCTCAGGCGTGGCATATTCTGCAGCAAGCACGAGATCACCCTCATTTTCACGATGCTCATCGTCTACTAAAATAATCATACGCCCCGCTTTAAGCTCATCGATAGCACGTTGAACACAAACAAACGAATGGGTCATAGCCTCTACCTTTGTCAAAATACATCACCTTCTTATAATCACAAACAACACAATACTCTAAAAACCAATCATTATAATCGAATCAGACTAAAAGATCTCAATGCACTCATAGAAATCTCGTTTTCACCAATCCACAATCGCCATCACATTATCATCCATCATGTGCCATTGAATGTTGCGAGCTTGTTGAAATACATTATTATCGTCATACAATGAGGTCGCGTTTGTCCCCAATACACGAGGTACACAATAAAGATATGTACGCTGAACAAGATGTGCCCGATGCAAAGCATTAAATAATGTTCCCCCTGCTTCAACCCACACATCGTGACAACCAAGACGACCCAAATCCTGTAAAACATCATGCAAATTAAGTTGTTGCTCATAACCGCGCACAGGATGAAACGTGCATTTTTCATTTGACACATGATGAGGCTTCTTCATGTCATGATAAACATGGCAATGTTTCGCCGCATGAAAAATCGACTCGTTCGTGCTTAATTTCAACGTTCTATCTAAAATAGCGATTGGTTTTGCAACCACACAATCAGACTGTCGCACATTTAATTGCGGATGATCATGAAGTACTGTCGCAGATGTAGTTAAGAGCACATCGCTATGTAAACGGTTTCTGTGCGTAAACTCAAAACATGCCTGATTAGATAACAGTACACGCTCACCATTAACACCAGCAATTTTTCCATCCAACGTCTGTGCCATTTTTACTGTAACCCACGGCATCCCTGTACGAACCCAATGAGTATAACTTTGATAAAAAGCATCAATCGCAGGGATGGGGTAATGCAATACAGTGACATTATGAGCAGCTAATCGTGCAGGTGTATTATTAGAAGCAACAACAGGATTAGGGTCACGATAACCATAAACAACATGGCGAATACCTCTTGCAATTAATGCATCAACACAAGGAGGCGTTTTTCCCCAATGGTTACAAGGCTCAAGCGTTACATACACTGTAACATCAGCCACATTTTCTGGTAGCATGTTTAGTAATGCTTGTTCTGCGTGCGCTAAACCTACGCCAGCATGGAAGGCCTGTGCTATAATCGTGTTGTTATGTACAGCAACAGCTCCCACAGCAGGATTAGGTGCACAAGATCCGCGACCTAACCAAGCTTGCGTTAAAGCTGCAAGCAAAAATTGTTCGTGCATAGCATAATCACTGTTAAAAATTGCTCACATAATAACAAATTATTCAATTTTTGAGTAGAGGATGGAATGACATTAACCAATCGATTCATGATTATAATGTGTTTTTTCAGTACGATACTTATGTCGCCTACTGCATTTTGTTTTTCACCTTATTCAAACAATGAACTCGATCAGCTTGAAAAAGAATTTGTAGAGCAAATTAATCAATCACCGCTTATTTTACGTGATCCACTAGCAAATCAATACA
>JAGVJT010000041.1 GCA_020050955.1 Legionellales bacterium
AAATGAGTAAGCTTAGCGCTCAAAACTTAAAAAAAACATTTAAAAACCGTACGGTTGTTAACGACGTAAACTTACACATTCACGCAGGCGAATGTGTTGGCTTGTTAGGCCCTAATGGAGCAGGTAAAACAACTTGTTTCTATTTATTGGTTGGCCTTATTGGTTGTGATAACGGTGAGATTTTTCTTGGTGACGAACGCATCACCAAAATGACAATGGATCAGCGCGCAAGGCTAGGTATTGGTTACTTACCTCAAGAAGCCTCAATTTTTCGCAAAATGACTGTTCGCGAAAATATTTTATCTATCCTCGAACTACGTCGCGACTTAACCAAGAGCATGCGTTTAGAAACCTTAGAACAACTATTACTTGAATTTAACGTTTCCCATCTACAGAACACCTTAGGTATGCGACTATCCGGTGGTGAACGACGACGTGTTGAGATCGCACGCACACTTGCCATTAATCCTTCTTTTATTTTATTAGATGAACCTTTTGCAGGTGTCGACCCAATCTCTGTCTTGGACATTAAAAAAATTATTTCACATTTATGCCATAAAAACATTGGTATTTTAATCACTGATCATAACGTTCGTGAAACGCTTGATATTTGTCAACGTGCTTACATCATGAATCAAGGCCAACACCTATGTGAAGGCCCACCATCGGTTATTTTAGCCAATCAACATGTGCGTAATATTTATCTTGGTGAAGATTTTGCACTTTAGAGAAATCGCAACTCATCAGATTGAGGATAAGATTATTTTTTCTTGCTTACAAAAAACAAACGTCATCCCGAACGTAATAAAGGATCTCCTGAAATAACATCGATCTTGTACAATATGAGATCCTTTGCTACGCACAGGATGACATATCTGAAAAATTAACAAATCTTCACTCTGTTTATTTTGTGCTAGATTTAAATAAAATGCCCATTATATTTGGCTCATCATGCACAAACCTACTTTATCGCTCGCACTTCTAAAACAAATTGTTCACGAAGCAGAACAGAATCACGATGGCCATACCGCAAACTACATTCCAGAACTGGCTAATGTCGACCCGAACATTACCGCCATTGCGGTTCAACCACTCCATCAAGAAGCAGTGTCATACAGTAACACAACTATTGAAAGCGTCACGCTGCAAAGTACCGCAAAAATGATCCCGCTCATTGGCTTACTAGAAGAATGCGGATCGAAACAATTATTTGAATGGGTCAAAGTAGAGCCATCGGGCGACGAATTTTCATCCATCACGCGTTTAGAGCAATTTGGCCCAAAACCATCAAATCCGATGTTAAATGCTGGAGCCATTACACTATGCTCTCATATTCCTGGCGCGGGTGAACATGCCTTCGCATGGTTAGAGTCATGGATACACAAATTATTTAATCAAAAACTCCGCATCAACCCCATGGTTTTCGCATCTGAAAAAAGCACAGGCGATCGCAATCGCTCATTGGCTTACATCTTAAGAAGCCGAGGAAACTTAGGCAAAGATGTCATAGAAACACTCGATTTATACTTTGCATTATGCTCATATGAAGCGTCTTTAGAGCAAATGCTTTATCTTCCTACCTTACTTGCCAATTCAGGAAGAGACCCTATAACTCAAGAACAAATCATCTCAACCACAACATGCAAAATTACCTTATCCATCATGGCAACATGCGGCTTGTATGATGAAACAGGAACCCATATGGTACGTACAGGATTACCTGCTAAAAGTGGCGTCTCTGGCTACACCATCGCAACCATGCCGGGTAAAGCAGGCATCGTCGTTCTAAGCCCTCGCGTGAACCATAAAGGTAATAGCATTCGCGGAGAAATCATGCTTGAACAGTTGTCACAAGCCATGAGTTGGCATTTCGCCACACCTTAAGCACAATACATTTAAATACTGTGCCAAAAGATTTGAGTATGCTAGAGTATCGACCAAATGATACCCAAGGATGACACCTTCATGAACATCAGCGTCTTTGATCTTTTTTCTATTGGCATCGGTCCTTCTAGCTCTCATACTGTCGGTCCCATGATCGCAGCAAACGCTTTTCTCGATAAAATGACCCAACATCATGTATTCGACAAAGTAAGTCATGTCAAAATTGAACTTTATGGTTCATTGGCATTAACAGGCAAAGGACATGCTACCGACATTGCTATTCTCAACGGCTTGGAAGGAAAGTCCCCCGAAACAGTTCAGCCTGAGACCATGACATCACGCGCCAAAGCCATTGTCGAAACACAAACACTGTGCCTTGCCGGTAAAAAAAATATCCCCTTTCATGAAACAAAAGATCTTCTTTTCTTACAAAAAGAATTATTACCCAAACATACCAACGGTATGCGATTAACAGCTTACGATGATGTAAGTAACACCTTAGTTAGCCAAGTGTATTATTCCATTGGTGGTGGGTTCATTTTAACCGAAGAAGAATTCTCTGCCACATCCGCACCAGATGATCACCCACTACCTTACGCATTTAGCACAGCAAAAGAATTGCTTGAGCTTTGCAAAACACATCAATTGAGCATCGCAGAACTTATGCTGCGAAATGAAGAAACATGGCGTGATAAACAAGCGATCTACGAAGGCATTTTAGGCATTGCACGTGTGATGCATGCATGCATCGATAACGGCTGCAAACATGACGGGATCCTCCCTGGTGGACTAAATGTTAAGCGACGAGCACCTGATCTTTACAGAAAGCTTAATGCAAAACAAGGCGTATGCAGCGTCTATGAAGAAGCTGATGTCATGAACCGCTTAAATTTATACGCCATGGCGGTGAATGAAGAAAATGCAGCAGGCGGACGTATTGTCACCGCTCCTACTAACGGTGCCGCAGGTATTATCCCTGCTGTTTTACGTTATGCAGAAGATGCTCATCTTAAAACAAGCCATGATGATGTATGCACCTACTTTTTAACTGCAGCAGCAATTGGTATTTTATATAAAAAAGGCGCATCAATATCGGGCGCCGAAGTGGGTTGTCAAGGTGAAGTTGGTGTTGCTTCATCAATGGCAGCAGCGGGACTCACAGCCATACTCGGTGGCAACATCGAACAAATCGAAAATGCTGCTGAAATTGCCATGGAGCATCATCTTGGTATGACGTGTGATCCTGTGATGGGGCTTGTACAAATTCCCTGCATCGAACGTAATGCTATGGGCGCGGTTAAAGCGGTCAATGCTTCTCGAATGGCTTTAATTGGTGATGGACAACATCATATATCACTCGATAAGGTTATTAAGACCATGAAGCAAACTGGCATGGACATGCAAAGTATTTACAAAGAAACATCCATGGGTGGGCTTGCGGTAAACTTACCAG
>JAGVJT010000187.1 GCA_020050955.1 Legionellales bacterium
ATCCAAATCCACCTGATTATTTGCACCAGGAACAGGCGTTGTCTTCACATTGACATCTTTTAAATAATTAAGCATTCGCAATTGACGCTCTGATTCTTTGATGTTGTGTAACGAGAGTAACGTCCCTTCATCTTGGCGAATCACGTTTCGTAAAACATAATCACCCGTCTTAGTATTCCCATGAAAATTAATCCGGCGCACATACACATGACGGCCAGGATCAATCACAAATGTAATAAATACCGTTTTTGCTTTCTCATCAATTTTAGGCTCTGCGTTAATCGCAGGAAAGCCATACCCCACGTCACCTAACGCGAGTCCAATCGCAGAAATACTTTCAGTAACTTTTTTTCTTGAAAAAACTTCACCTTTTTTTACATCAATAAGTGCATTGATTTTCTCTAACGGCAAAATAGGTTTTCCTGTCACACTAAATCCCTCAAAATGATATTGAGGGCCTTCAGAGATATGGATGTTAATAAAAACATCTTTTTTATCCGGTGCAAGTAAAACCTGTGATGAAATGATTTTAAACTTTAAATAACCACGATCTAGATAAAATGATCGCAGCGACTCTAGCGATGCATCCATCGCAGCCTTTGAGTATTGATCTTTTTTAGTAAAATAAGTAAACATAGTGCTTGATGACAAAGCAAGCTCGGATAATAGCTCGTCTTCTTGGAAATCATGATTTCCAATAATTTTGATTTCTTTAATCCGTGACGCACGCCCTTCGGATACGCTAATTTGTAGTGCAACACGATTTTCAGTCAAGGAGCTAACCGTTGACTCAATACGCGCATTGTACTTTCCTCGCGCGTTATACGCTTGCTTTAGCTCTTTCTCAAGATGCTCAAGCGAGGAGCGCTGAAATACCCGACCCTTGACTAAACCAAGCTCTTTTAAAATCTCTTTCATTTTGTCATCAGGAATTTCTTTGTTTCCAACGATGGTGACTGATCCAATGGTCGCACGCTCAACCACTTGAACAATTAACGTATTCCCTTGTCGCTCTAAAACAACCGATTGGAAAAATCCTGTGTCATAAAGTGCACGAATAATTTGTGGGGTTGAGGAAGGACCAACTTCTTCTCCAACTTGAACCGGTAAATAATTGAGCACTGTTCCCATCTTAACACGTTGCAGACCCGTGATTTTGATATCTCGTACAATAAAATTTGACGAAGCAGCCCCAATTTCAGTCGACCACATCAAAACAGATGAACAACACACGGCTAAAGCGAATTGCTTACTTATTTTTCTCATTATTATCATTACATCCAATTCACACGATTCTAGAGAATCGATTCACCCTTGCTAACAATAAGCTACCATCAAAGCATCCGCATCATTACACAATCGCGCTCATGAAGCAAAATATACCAACCTCAAATCATGCACATCGATGCAACACGTGGAACCTTATTACCCTAATGTCATAATATTTAACCGCGTTAAATCATTTTTAACAGCAACAATCATCAACGTAGTTAATAGTATCAAACCAACATAAGCCGCTTTTTGCTGCACTTTTACAGAAACAGGTTTCTTTGTCACAATCTCGATAAGGTAATACAATAAATAACCCCCATCCAACATTGGAATAGGTAATGCATTAAGCACGCCTAAACTTATACTAATGAATGCTAAAAATGATAAATAGTGCGCAATCCCGGCATGTGCAGATGCACCGGCATACTGAGCAATACCCAATGGTCCACTTAACTGTTTAATTGATATTGGCTCATGAATTAAGCGCCCAATCATCACAAATGTTTCACATGTTAATGCCCAGGTTTTAATGCCTGCAAGCTTTATAGCATCCCATGGATGCATGTGCTGGATACGTATTTGTGATAGATCAGGCTTCACAGCACGAATCCCTAACCAACCACGCACAATACCGTGCTCAACAACCTGCCCAAGTTTAACATGAATTTGTTTACGTTCTTTTTCATGCAAAATAGCCAGCACAATGCTTTCATTGGGTCGTGCACGAACGTATGTTGCCAATGTTGACCAATCACGGATAGATTGGTTATTCACAGCAATAATGCGATCACCTGTCATTAATCCTGCCTGTGCCGCTGGCGTGTGTGGCTCAATAACGCCAACAACTGGCATCACCACGGGCACCGACGGTAATCCAATAACAAACGCCGTGGTTAACGCAAACCATGCAAAGAGAAGGTTGAACACAGGACCGGCCGCGACAATCAGTATGCGAGCCCACACCGATTGATGATTAAACGCATGCGCGCGCTCTTCCAGTGGCACAGCTCCATCAGCGTCATCCAACATTTTTACATAACCACCAAGAGGAATCAGTGACCATACGTATTCTGTGCCACGTTGATCATGCCAACGAAACAAAACCTTACCAAATCCAAAAGAAAAGCGAAGCACCTTCACACCCAATGTCCGTGCCGCTAAAAAATGCCCTGCTTCATGAAACATGACGAGCAAAAACAGCGCAAGCACAAAGTAAACAAAGGTCCAAGTCATTATAAAACGCCTACAACGTTTGTAAGACCTAAATAAAATACAGGAGCGGCTGCAATCAGGCTATCAAGCCTATCTAACACGCCACCATGTCCAGGGAAAAGTCGTCCTGTATCTTTCAATTGGCACCGGCGCTTCAACATGCTGATAAACAAATCACCAATCATCGAAATCAATGCTGTTGTGAATGCTAAACCAAACCATGCTGACCATGCATGCGGTTTAAACCATACGCCCCCTAAACCTGCAACACAACAAGCCAAAAGAAGTCCACCAAAAGCTCCTTCTTTTGTTTTTCCAGGACTCACATGAGGAATCAATCGCGATTGCCCCCATTTTTTACCCACTAAATACGCACCACTATCTGTTGCCCAAATTAAGAAAAGCAAATAAATGGTCAACTCTTTTCCATGAGATAATTGGTAAATCGCATGCATAGCACTCAGCATGGCCGGCAACAACATGAAAGCGGCAAGCACGATAATACTTGCATGCCCCCAAATACGCTGCGATCGTGGGTAGGTAATAAGCGCAAGAATGATCCCTGCCCACAGACCAAGGCTACACCATAACCACAGATTTAAATCAAAAAAACTAGCCCAAACACAGCCAAGTAATCCACAAAAAAACAGGGCTTGCAGTAATTTATTTTTAACAGGCACTAACGCGAGCCACTCCCAACCGGCGATTAACCATAATCCACCGACGCACGCGCTTAAAATCCAAATATTTGCCTGTAAAATTCCCCATAAAACAAGAGGAATAAGAATCAATGCCGTTAATAAGCGTTGTTTAAACATGATGATTATCAACCTGCAAAGATGTTTTACCATATCGACGAAAACGCGCCGAAAAACATGTCAACGCTTTTTCAAAATCATCCAGTGTAAAGTCAGGCCAATGAATATCCGTGAAATACAGTTCACTATATGCCGCTTGCCATAAGAAAAAATTACTAATCCGCAATTCACCACTCGTGCGAATCAACAAATCAGGATCAGGCATGCAATCCGTGCTTAACATAGATGAAAATAATGTTTCGTCGATAGCATCAGGCGATAAACTTCCCTCTGCAGCGCGCTGAGCCAATATTTTAGTAGCCTCAATAATATCCCATCGACCACCATAATTTAGCGCAAGGCTCAGCGTCAAATTAGTATTTTTTGCAGTTAAGGCTTCAATAGACTCAATACATGCTTGCAAAATCTCTGACAACTGCGAACGTTCACCAAGAAAACGTACGCGAACACCACGCTCATGAAGATGAGTCATCTCTTCTTCAATGGAATCAATGAATAATTGCATCAAGTAATTCACTTCTTCAGGTGGACGCGCCCAATTTTCACTACTAAATGCAAATAAGCTTAAATATGGAATCTTTTTTTCCAAACATGCATTGACCGTCAGTCTCACAGCACCTACGCCTTTACGATGTCCTTCCACACGAGACAAGCCTTGTTGCAATGCCCAGCGGCCATTGCCATCCATGACAATTGCAATGTGTTGTGGTAATTTTTGATTCAAGCTACTTCATCCATCGATAAAAATGGCCTATAGTTTAACCTCTTTATGTTAAAAGTTTAAGAGAAATCATGCTCACGAACCCGTTGGTTTTAATGATTCTAGATGGATGGGGATATAGTGAAGATTCCTCGCATAATGCAATTGCTGCTGCACACACGCCACAATGGGATGCTTGGTGGCAAACACACCCTCATCTGCTAATCGACGCATCCGGTGATGCCGTGGGGTTACCGCATGCACAAATGGGAAATTCAGAAGTCGGACATATGCATATTGGTGCAGGTCGTGTTATCTCTCAAGACCTCACGCGAATTAATCTTGCCATTGAACAAGGCCAATTTGAAACAAACCCTCTCTTGCTTGAAACCATTCGACAAATGAAACACCAAAACAAAACTTTCCACGTCATTGGGCTTCTATCACCTGGAGGCGTGCACAGCCACGAAGAGCATTTATTTGCATTTCTTCGATTATGCGCAAAAGAGCATTTTTCAAACGTAGCACTTCATCTTATTCTTGATGGCCGAGACACACCTCCTCAAAGCGCATTAATAAGCATTCAAGCCTTACAATATCAATTGACTACTTATCCTGTTGCAAAAATTTGCTCCATAAGCGGTCGGTATTATGCGCTTGATCGGGACAAACGTTGGTCGCGCATTGAACCGATGTATCGCTTACTTACCGAAGCCATCAGCGAATCATTTTTTCACACACCAGAAGAAGCCATTGCCTCTTACTACGCACAAGGC
>JAGVJT010000227.1 GCA_020050955.1 Legionellales bacterium
AAATTTCAAATTTTGGTGGAATGTATTGTAATTCGAAGGCGTGCCTGACACCCCTTGTCTGGAACGATAGATGTCCGCATGGTTTAAGGCATTACTTGAAAGAACATAACGCTCTTGATTAATCTGAGGTAATACATGATGCTCAAGCACATCGTATAAGAGCGCATCGTTGTAACGCAATCCTTGATATAACCGCTCCATCACATCGTGATTTCGCACATCCAATTGATCAAACGTAATACCTAATCCTTGAAAATACGCAAGGCTCACCCCTTGAGCTACTTTGGTATCAAGAAAGCGAACTTGACCGGAACTCATCACTTCATGACGTGCTTGTGCTAACCATTGTTGAACAATTTCTTCAAGCATGGGTCGTGTAATGCCAGTTAAGCGCATCGATTGGATGGTATAGTTCATGGTTTCCAATTGACTGCTAAATCGGCTGCGCTCGTTTGATTTACCATTGCCCGTGTAAGGGATGGCTAAAAGGCGTTTTAATTCACTGTTGTTTTCATTTTGAGATGGGCCGTAGTTTTCTTTGTAGCGTTTTGAAAACGTCAAGGATGCGACTTTTTGTTGACCTTTAAAAAAGGAAAACGCATCTAGCATATCCTTATCACCACAGTCATCTAAAAAGGTGCATGGTTGCTTATCTTGAAGGTATAAAATAAGCGCTTCTCGCTTATCCACACTCATGCCACACAGTTGATCAACATACGCTCGCAAAGGGCTATCAGGATGTTCGATTAAAACCCGAGGCAAATCCTCTTTTATCGATAACCAACCTTGACGAAGTACTTTTTCATTATTTTGAATCCGCTCTTCCTCGCCCATCGATGGGTCAAGTGTTGGCAACGTAATCAATTGGTTCAAAAATCGATACAATGAAATATTAAGCTGTATCACCTGGGGTGAAATTGCATCAGGCTCACCAAAAGCATAATTAAGCTTTTTCTTCAGCAACAAACCATCGTGTACTTCATCAATCACCACATCGGCACGTTCTTTAAATAAACGCACAATTTTAGACGCCATGCGCACTTGAGCACGCCATTCTTTAATTTCTTCCGATTCTTCTTGACCTTCTTCGCGAGGCTCTTCTTTAGGACGAGAATACAATAACTCTAAATATTTCAATCGAAATGACTGAACAGACTCACCTGTTGTGATTAAATAATCACGATTGGTCATCACGCGTAATAAATCATTGTAAATCTCAGTCAATCGTGCTGACGAGCAACGACTATCTCTGTCAAAATCAAAGACATGCGCTTCTTGGTTAAACAGCTTTTGCGAGGTTGTGTTTAAATCAGCATGGTTTGTGACAAGCAACGCTCTCGGCACCTCAATAACCACCAGGTTTAAGCCGGTTGCTTTCTTTTGCGCAAGCAATGGGAGTAATACTTTAGACTTACCTCCACCCATGATAATTTTTTCAATCCATTCATTAAATTGATGGCGATTCTCATCAGGTGTTGACAATAAATGTTGTAATGCTTGTATTTGCCGAGGACGAAGCAACATCCCTTCTTCAAGTTGGAAACGCATGATGGCAGGATCATGTTGCGCTTCAAGAAAACTATCCCCCATTAATGCCGCCGCAAATAGTTGCGATAACACAGGATCATTCGGTGTTCGATTAAGATCATTTAACGCTTTTTCTACGCGTTTGATATGCTCTAAATGCAGTTTTTTCTGTGCATAGTCATGAATTGCTTCATGCAATGCATCAATTTCTTCAACCGAAAGCCCTGTACGGCTTTTATATTCTGATTTTTTCGCACGATAATACAAGTTTAATAAATCATGCTCAGTTAACGCCGACTGCTGCTTAGTGCGCCGCGCTATTTCGATGCGTTCTGCTTCGAGAGGGTCACTCGGTAATTTATTCGCAGACTCAAGAATAAGCGTCAGCTGCGCTTTATAAGAAGACTCCCATTGCGTACGTTGCTGTGCTAAAACGCCTGCAAGACTATTTCGTATTGCAGATGACACTAACTGTTTTGATGTTTCTTGATGCTCATGTAAACAATCATATTGCAAAACACCAGCACGTTTTTCAGCATCATGCAGCGTATGAAACGTTGGATGTTCAGGAAGCACGCTTAGAATATCTTGTAATGCTGTTTCGTATGTATCCTCGCTTTGTTGATACTCATCATAAAAAGCATCAAATGCAGGCATATTCAACGTATCTTTTAAAACTTGACTCAATAAACTTGTTGGAGAGTGACGCGTGATGTGTTTTATTTCATCCAGCCTATCGCTTGAAAGCGAATCAAGATGCGTTAAAATAAACCGATCATGAAGTTTCATTAATGCGTCAGGCGTTAATGCAATTTCCTGACGTTTATCTAACAACCTATTGTAAAAATAAAAGCAATTTGGCGTTAAAATATAACGAGAGCTAGGCCATGCGCGTTGCTCTTCGTTTGTTGGAAGGCCGTCTTGTTTGATAAAGCCACACGCCATATCTGGCAAGGTCATCCGAGTCTCAACGTCTGGTGTTTCACTAAGCGTTTTTTGGAAAATGTCATCACTTCGTTGCAGTACATCCTCAAATACATCTTTTGCCTGATAGACTCGAATTGGTGTGCACGTGCGTTCAAATGATTTTAATTGCCCACTAATGCCTGACAAAGACGAGTAATAGTAAGAGTTAAAATTTTTTAAACAACACGTTCGATACAATATATTGACAAGCACAGGAATATTTGTTGGCTGCTCCTTTAACGGTACATGACGATGCGCAATGAGGTATTTTTCACAAAATTGTTTTAACTCTTGACGACGAGGATGATTTTCTAGTTTTGCAATGATGTAATAATCAGGAAAGTAACGAAAAAAATTATCCTGGGAAATATTAGGCGATAGCGCGCGCATCACCTCTGTATCTGACGCACCTGAGCGTACCGTTCCTAAAGCATACGCCCATCCAACGCTTGTACCTGCGTCATAGCCATTATAATAACGTTTAGCTTCGGCAGATAATAATGCCGTGTTAATTTTCACACCCTCTTTGGGTAGTGATAAATCAACAGCGACTTGCGTCACCACTGTCGAGCGCTTCATCACATCTTGAAGTTCAGCCACTTCTTCATGAATAAGATGAATCCGACGCATGGTTGCATCACGGTCCATCGGTACAAATTTCGTAGAAGATTGCACGTCCATATGTTGCATATTAGCTTCTAAGAGTTTTAACTCTTGACTTAACGTCTCTAGACTAGACGCACGTTGTTGATAACCAAGGGCACCCAACGCCTCCGAACCATGCCCTGCATAATAATTAAGTAAACTCTGACGCGATGCATGATCAAGGTAAAACGGTTCGCGTAAATGACGTTTTGTCGAAAAATAAGTGTTTAATTTTTGATAGGTCAACGCTGGTAACGACGTGTACAATGTTGCAATGCGTTGACGCTCCATCGCTTCATAATGCCCATTTGCCGTGCTCATGTCACAAGCTCTGGCATCGGGCAATGTGATTTGTTTATCACGTGCTAAAAATGTCGTTAGTAGCGACAAGGCTTTTAATTGACAAGCGCCATATTCAGGCATTTCACGTTTAGCATCGGCATCTTCATCTTTAAGAACAACAGGCACCCCATTGATAATACGCTCAAGATAAGATAACTCTTGGTCATTGCCTTCTAAGGGTAGGCGTTGTTGTAAATCTTCTAGTACCTGCCATGCAAGCTCAGATTCGCCATTGGCTAAATAGAGGTAACATAAATAAAGACCATCTGATGCTTTCTCAGGCTTTGGCTTACCATCAACCATCGCATACATGATGCTGTGACAGGAGTTTTCATAGCGCCACAGCGGTTGCTCTTCCTCTTTTAGATTCTCCCACGCCTTTTTAAGGCGCTCAGTCGCTACATGATTTAAAACATCATGTTGAAATTGAAATACAGAGCCCGTCTCATGCTCCACAAGACGCTCATTACGATAAAAGTTCTGCACAGGAACAAGCATGTAATCTCGTTCTTTTCGTTCGCCATGTTCTTGATGCGTCTCTTTAAACATCAAACATGCCGTCCCTGGCATCATTTTAAATGTGACATGTGGTTGTAACACAAGTGAAGGACGCGCCACATAAACAACATGAGGGCCTTGTTGTTCTAATTCAAACCCATAACGTTTAAATTGAATGCGTGAAACACCTTGATGATTAACATTTAAGACAAATCGATGATCATCAAACTGGTTCCAATTGGGTACCGCGCTAAAGGTATCGCCCGCCGATGTTTTTAATTGAGCGTTATCGGTGTAATGGGTAAGCTTACCGTCTCTTATGATGATGAATCGAGGTTGCGAAGTGTCACATTGTTGCCAAACAATCGTTTCACCATCCACTAAAACGTCAGGAAGTTGATGTCCTAGAACATCAGAATTTAATCGTAATGCGTGTTTTTGCTGTTTGTTAATCGGCGTTAATTGATACCAGGATGTGACACCATTAAATGTAATTTCTTTTTGAATAATGAATTTATCATTATTCGAAGCACCCAAAGCTCTGCTACTTGTTCTGATAAATCGAATATTACCCTCTGGTTTAATAAATTCAATGACATTTTCATCTGGTGATAATAAACATGAAGTATGTGATTCGACACCAAGTTGCTTAGCTAAATTTGTTTTAAATAAATCGAGTGGAACAGGACTGTATTTTTGATTGTTTTTAAAAATTGAACCAAGATCAGCTCGAATTTGATATTGCTCAACATGATTTTCATCCACAAGCGACCAATCAGGATACTGACCTGCTAACGAATACGATGCAAACGATGGATTTAATTGTGATACAATTTCATGTATTTTATCTACACTAATATTGGCACGATTGGCGATACAATTTTGAAAGTCTCGCTGTGCTTGTTTTAATTCAAAGCCCGTCTCTACGTCACGTTGAACAAACAAACTTCCTTTCGCTTGCACATGAAAATACGACGTTAATGCTTGACCAAATTGCTCATCATTCAGCGGCTGATATTTATTCATCGCCATTAACGTTAAAAAACGATAATGATGCAATGCAGACAACACATTTTCATCACGATTGGTTAACAGTAAATCATTAAGACGCATTAACTCATCGTGAAGACGTGTCGAAAACGCCCCCGTATTGTGCGCTGCGGCATAACGACTTACCAACATGCTTAGTCGAATAAAAAACAACGCCTCTTGCGTCATTTCATTACTCGCACTTGCAAATGCCTTCACGCCACTGCGAACAAAAGCGTCAAACCGTGGCATGAAAGTTGCATCATCATCCATGGTCGCGGCTAATAAGCCTGGTTCAAAAATATTAGCTTCAACATAACGCTGAATATTAACATCAGCTAAATGGTGACGTGCGGTGTGAAAGTAATCCAATGTTAAATTCACTTGATGCTCAGGTGATGTACGCAAATGAAAAAGATCACGAATGAAAAAATCTTCTTTATTAATCACTCGATCAGGCTGATTATCATGCGGTGATAATTGAATATTATTGCTTGATTTTTTCGTGTTTGTGTTGGCAAGATAAAGCTCTGTGAGCACATCATCTTTCAACGTTTTTTGAACAGGACCATCAGGAAGCTCGTACTGTTGATGAAGAATTCTTTTTGATAAATCACGAAAACGAAAGTCACCTGATGCCAGTGGCGAACGAAACGTCAACAAATTAGTAATTTCAGAAAAGTTAATACGCAACGTTTTACTGCTCTGAAAAGGATTGTTACATAAAGGAGAAAACGTGGCCAAACATGCCATTTCGATGGTTAACTGATCTTGGACGGCTTGAACTAACGGTAACCAACGAGGCTCTTTTAAAAAACTACCTGATTTCGGTTGGCCATCTTGAAATTCCTCAAATAACGTATACAACTCCTGACACTGTTCTTGTGCTAATTTCGTACTAAATTTTACATTACTAGGCGCCTGATATCGCTGTGTCAACTCGTCTTTCAAGTCTGGATAATTATTCAGTAATGCATTGTAGTGCTGAATGTAATCCTCACTATCCCCTCGATAAGGATTACCATGATTACGATGATTACGCAGGCTGTTATCTTTTTGATAAAGCTCTTTTAATGCTATAAAACGCGCATCCAGTACCGCTTGATGTGTGCCTAAATAAGCATTATGGCGATTGCCATGCAAAAACTCATACATCTGTCTTGCGATAAATGCATCAAACGGTGGCTCACCCGTAGCTTTGCAATGACCACGAAAGAAATAATCTTGAAGCGCGAAAAAGCTTAACTGCACCACATTCTGTGACGTCACTTGCTTGATTTCAAGCTGAGATTGGCGGCATGCGTCATACACTTGTTGCAACTCATTTAACGCATCACGTAATGCTCTGTATTGTGGTTTATTACCAACAATCGACGCATAAGGCAACATCATCTCGTTCAAATTATTTGGCAATCTTAAATCAAGCAACGCTTGCTCAATTTGATTCATTGCCCATAGCGGATCATGTATTGATGCATCACGGCATTGCTCTAATAGCGTTTGTAATTGAGAAACCAACGAACCACTGAGATTGATGTGAAAATCTTCTCGCAACGGATGACGATTTAGCCCTGGATCACCATTGATATCAACATGACTTGCACGTGCACTGCGTGTTAATTGATACGC
>JAGVJT010000100.1 GCA_020050955.1 Legionellales bacterium
AGCTGCTCGATCAGCGCCTCGAGTGGTTTATCCTGATTGCACTGGGCTAGATTCTCTTCAATAGCTGTTTTTGCAACGGCGATGGCGATACGCTTTGCAATGTGTTGTGCTATTTCTAGTGAAGGTAACAAAGGTAAATGGCTGTCTTTTTTACTAGGTGATAATGCACTCAATGCTTCTGCTGCAGCCCATATCATTGCTTTAGATAAGCGTGATGCACGAACAGCAAGAATGCCTAAACCTAAACCAGGAAAAATAAGAGCATTGTTGCATTGTGAAATTTCAATGTGCCTATCTTGATACATGACAGCTGGAAAATGTGTGCCTGTTGCAATCAGTGCTTGGCCGCGGCTCCAGGTGATAATGTCCTCAGGCTTTGCTTCGCATTTTTCGTCTGGGTTAGACAGAGGAAATACAATCGGATGTTGGCAATAAGTGCTCATGGTTTCAATTAACTCACATGAAAACGCGCCAGGTTGTGCTGAGCATCCAATTAAAATAGTAGGTTGTGCTGTTTTAACAGTCTCTAGTAAACAAAGTGAATGTTGATGATTTGGATACTCTTGGCGTGCTCGTGCATAAGGACGTTGTGCTAGTGTGAGTTCCGGATCGTCATCAAGAAGTAAGCCCTGACGGTCAATAAGCCAGAACTGTTTGTAAGCTTGTTCAAGTGTTAATCCTTGTTTGACCATGGCATCTACGATTTGATCGGCAATTCCTGTCCCCGCTGTGCCCGCACCAAATATAACAATGCGTTGTGTTGTGAGTGGGGAGCCTGTTACATCACATGCAGCCAGTAAGGCTGCGAGTGTGACAGCGCCTGTGCCTTGAATGTCATCGTTAAATGTACACAATTTATCTTGATACTGATCAAGGATTCGTCTTGCATTCGCGCGGCCAAAATCTTCCCAATGTAAGAATGCATGGGGAAAATGAGCGTTGAGACGTTCAGTGACTTGCTGAATAAACCGATCATAATGTTCTTTTATAATGCGAGGGTGTTGTAATCCTAAGTACATGGGATCATGTAACAATGTTTCATTATTGGTGCCAACGTCTAAAAAAATGGGCAATGTTCGCGTAGGGTCAATGCCACCACAAAGGCTATAGACCATTAATTTTGCAACAGGAATATCCATGCCACCAATGCCTTGATCGCCAATGCCTAAGACGCCTTCGCCATCGGTGATGACAATGAGGTCAATGTTGGGGTTCGAGCGATTTTGAATGATTTCATCTAATTTATCTTGATCGGTATAAGCGATGTATAAACCTCTTGGCTGGCGGTATTCTCGACTGTATTCTTTGACAGCTGTTCCAACGATAGGGGTGTAAATAACAGGTAAAATTTCACATAAATGTTTATTGACGAGTCGATAGAAGAGCACTTGATTTTTATCATGTAAATTATTGAGATAGATATTCTTCTGTAGCAGTGTTTGATATTTTGTATATTGCAAATAAGCACGTTCTACTTGCTCGTCAAGTGTCTCTACACGAGCAGGTAATTTCCCTAATAACCCAAAGATATGTCGTTCTTCTTTTGTGAATGCTGTTCCTTTGTTGAGCTGAGGAATAGTGAGTAGTTGTTTCCCAGAAAGTGATGTTTCGACATGATATGTATGGTTTTTTTCATCATGAATGATTTCAAAATCGAGCATGATTACCTCTATTAATTTATATTGCGCTACGATAACTAATCTGTCTCGCTTGTTCAAGTGAAAATCTGAACAACATGCATGGTTATAAAGGCACAATCATTTAGGATAGTATCTTGTACGGCAGTCTCATTAAGCCGTCGTCCTTGCGAACGAAGTGAAGATTCAGAACAATGAGATTTAGAAATTACGATATGCTTCGTTAACGCTCGCAAAGACTAATTATGGGTAAATAGTAATCAAAAGGAATACTAAAAGTTTAATAATTTCTGATAAGACAGGTCTGTAGTATATTGATAGGCTAATAGTATTTAACAGCGATTATGATAAAATAGGCTGAATTAATTTTTTAAAATATGATTATAATCATGATGTTATAAAGGAAATATGATGAGTGTCAGAGTGCTTTTACTCCTTTTTATTAGTTTTTCTCTTGTTGGCTGCGCGAAACATGATGCGACATATTATGCGACTCATCCGACGGTATTAGAACAAGCGATGGCTCGATGTCCGATGACATCATTAGGTGAGCTTGATTGCGACCAGTTAAAGAAAATTGCTTTGCGTATGAATGAATTAGCCTACCAGCTTCGTCTTAATCAGCAACAATATGGTCAGCAAATCATTGCATTACAAGAACAAAAATCCATGTATGAAATGCAATTGAAAAAAAATCCAAATCAGCCTGATCTTGAGCGTGACTTAAGCACATTAAATCAAAACATCGAAGAGCGATTATTCATCGTTAAATGGCTTGAGTCCCCTGGTGGAAAAGTTTTATGAATATTTTAGTGAGTAATGATGATGGCGTGTTAGCGCCTGGTATTCGTATACTAGCAAATGCATTAGCTGACATAGCAACACTTAAAGTAATGGCACCTGATCGAAATAGAAGTGGTGCTAGTAATTCATTGACGCTTTTACAGCCTGTTCGTGTGAAACAACTTGATGATGGTTCTTACAGCGTGGATGGAACGCCGACAGATTGTGTTCACCTTGCTGTGACCGGTTTTTTTGATGAAACCTTTGATATGGTTATTTCTGGTATCAACGATGGCGGCAATTTAGGTGATGACATTTTGTACTCCGGAACGGTTGCGGCCGCGATGGAGGGGCGAAATTTGGGGTTGCCCGCCATTGCTGTCTCGATGGTAG
>JAGVJT010000086.1 GCA_020050955.1 Legionellales bacterium
CGTTGCAATCGATTCCAATGCACGTGTGCAGGTGCCTCTTCATCAGTTTTTGATGCCGCTAATTCTTTATATGAAAAACGCATCAACTCTCGATACGTCATTGTTGGGTCTAGCCGCAGCCATCGCTGAGCTACTTGCCGATTTAATCGTGCATTTTTTGATTTCGCTTCGTATTGCATGATTTTTATGACATCTAATGCAACCGCAAAAAACATACAATCACCTGCACCAGGATTATCAATGTCGCGTGTAATAATACGGATTGGCTTGGGTTTCGGAGGTTGTCGTTCGTTCATTACGTAATTATTTGATGATAATGTACGATGAAGCGGAAAAAATCTTGCATTATTTGAATGCGCTTTATGAGAAGAAAACCATGATTCAACACGCATCCACGCTAAACTTAAATAAACCATCAATGCGAATACATGACGCTCAATCCAATCACGGATAACTTGCCATAAAAAAAAAGCAGAAAGCGTTGATGTTTTTTCACGAGAAACCGGCTTAGCCATGGAGTATTTTCCGTTAAAAAAGTCAAACAGAGCATATTTTATACAAAAACAAACCGAAAAACAACTTAATTCTCGTCATGATCAGGCACTGGCACTATTTTTTTCGCTTTTCGATAAATATGTACTTGCTGCACCACAGGCTCTAACCAAGGCCCTGTAATGGTATAGGTATAGCCCGTCACTTTATCAACCTCACGGTGCAACATTTTACTGGCAGCCCACGTTGCAATACCTGCAATGGGTCCTGCAATAGGCCCACCGGCAAGCGTCACCACAACGGGTAAACTTGCTGTAACATGGGGAGAAACACGTAAATCAAGATCATAAAGTCGTTTAACAAGATCTAACTGTCCTTTCATGCTTGCATAAGCAACAGGGCCATCGATAGAACTGTCATTCGTGCTCATTGCACCATCCTTCACAGAAAAATGTCCGGAAAATTGATCAAAACTATACCCTGTTTTTGCCAAATCACTAAAATCAAGTTTTAAACGACGAGGAATGGTTTGTAAACTTAAGATACTGAGCAACTTGCCTAATCCCAATTTTTCTTCTGTTTCCGGATCAAAATGAGTAATGCGACCATCTTGCAACATTAAATCCAATTGACCTTCAAGACTCTTTAATGAAAAATCATGCGGTTTACCAACCCAGCCACCAACAAAATGTGCCGTCCCATTTTCTGCTTCGACCACAGGAGGGACTTCCCAGGTTGTTAAAATAGTTGATAAATCATTAATGGTTAATGCCGCATCCATGGTGGTTTGATCGTACGCACCACGCTGCTGCCAATCACCCGTCATTTTCAACACATAGCCTTTGGAGGTTAACGAACCATCGTCTAAATGCCATACACCTGGACGACTTGAACTTTTTAATATCAATTGCCCGAGCTTTTTATGATCAAGCATAAGCGCATCGATGGTTAAAGCTAAATTTGGAATATTCTCTGGCTTTAAATGATCTTGTGTCTTGCTTGGTTGCTTATTGACATGCTGTGACGAGCTTTTCAATACCAATTGAGAAAGATTTCCTGAAAGCAAATTCATCACTGGTTGATACTGAAGATTTGCGATAATATCGCCACTTCGCATGGTAATAGACCATGCGTGTTGTGGTAATTGTGTCGCTTGCATATGCAAATTTTGATAATGCTGACCTAACAATGATGCTGTTTTAAACGTTAGATCAATGGCATGAAAACCATCCAATCCACCGTCAGTTAAAGATGACGTGTCGGGAAGTGTTGCAAGTGCCGTTTGCCATTGTGTCGCATCAAAATTGTCTAATACCCCGAAAACCTTCGCGCCTGACCCTTGCGCAGTTGGAGAAGGAGCACTTCCGATGCATACCCAGCCTTTATTTAATAAAAAAGCAGAGGGTTGCGCCGTGAACCATAAATCAGTTTTTAATTTGTCAGAAGTAACCCTCAACCGAGCGCCTTTGTCCACATTAAAATCAACATTAACGTCCAACGGCGCATTATCTTCTCGTAATTTATTAAACGGTGGTGGTAACGTGATGGCGATGCCTTGCAATGAACTCGTCATCTTGATGCTATCCCATACTTTAGGGTCATCCACCAGCGTAATTAAACCATTGAGAGTCGCGTGACCTTGCATCAAAGCTAAAAGTGGTAATTTCCATTGCTCTCGCCATGCTGCAATGGAAAACTCACCTGCAATATCAATATGCGTCGCGGGTTTGGGAGTTTGGTGGGATGCAATGCGTAATGTTAAAGGATCGCCCAGCAATGAAGCATGAAGTGTGCTATCAACGACACCATGTTCATTAAATAATAACGTTCCCTCAACTTGGTGAAGAGGCAACTGACTTTTTCCAATCTGAAGAATAGCATCGTTCTGATTAAAATCAATTGCCCCTCGCACGAGAATATTATTGTTTTCAGGGTAAAGTGGTACGGCCAATCCAAGCTCAATATCCAATTTATCTTTCACAGACAATGCCTTCAACTTACCTAAGCGTTGACGTAAAGGAGACACAAAAACATACCCTAACATTTTATTGGCTGGCGCTTGAATTTGCCCATGCACCAGCAATGTTTCTTGTCCAAGACCTAATTCAGAAACATGCAGAGAGACATCATTTGTGATGACATTTGAATATAAATTCGCATCAGAAACATCCGCACTCAGCTCACGCTTATCAACGCGCAACAGCGCGCTGATGTCTTTTACTTTTGGCCATTGTCGATTAAAAAAGAGATCAAGCCCTGTGAGCGAACTAACAACAGAAAACTCTCCAGGTCGCTCATCAAAAGGAAAATCATCGAGCTTACCATTGATTTGTATTCGTCCTGTGGCATCGGCGATGCGTGTCACATCTTCTTTTAACCAAGTATATAATTTCGGTTTTAAATAACGCTCAGGAAGATAAAATAACCAAGTGTGCGCATCTTTTGCGGAAAAATCTGCCAATAACTGTAACGTTCCATTTGATTGAGGCGACCATCCGTCCAATAGACCACGTGCACTCAATAATAGATGTTCGTGCTCGAGCATGAGGCGGTCTAAATTAACGCGCCATCCTTGATTTAATAACGTCCAATCAACAGCCATATTGATGGTTTTAAATTGCAAAGGCGCTTTCTTCTTCACTACAACGACAGTATTTTCTCCATCAAGCTCTAAACGTCCTTGATTAGGCTCCCAATAAAGCGCTCCTGATAAATTTTTAACCGTAGGACGTGTATCCGTCCCCGCCCAGCTTAATTGAGAGAAACGTGATAAAAAATAATTAATCTTTCCATTTTGAAAACCAAACTGGCTATTATCAAAATGCCCTTGCAACTGCATCTTAAAGATAGGAGCAAGCGCATCAGGCCAATCAAGTAGCGTGCCTAACAACGGTTCTAAAACTAACGTTTGAACAAAAAGACGATAAGAATCATCTGACTTCTTATACGTTAATAAAAACTCATTTTCCGGCCATTGTTTTTGCGGCGTTTGTAAATCAATATGATCAGCGCTCCACTGCCAACCTGTCGATGTTTTTTTCCAAGCAAGATTTGCAGTTAAATGACGAACCATTTGATGCATTGTTTCACGTTGCTTACGCCACCAACAATCACGTAGCAACAAGGTTGATTGAACATTCGATACATGACCTTTATCGAGATGTGTCCAAACTTTAACATCAAGATGACCTTTTTCAATCACATAAGGAACATCTTGAGGTAACAATGCTTGCCAAAGATCAAGCTCTGCATTCGTGGCCGAAAAAAAGACATCCCCGTTTAAAGTAGATGCATCATCCGATGAAAATGCCACATCCGCTAATA
>JAGVJT010000001.1 GCA_020050955.1 Legionellales bacterium
CGCAGCACATGATGCAAATGATATTTCATTAACAGACAACCAAGAGTTAGCTTTACAACAAGCAAAGATGCTTCTTAGCCCACCTTATCATTCTAAAGATAATCCTATTATTTTAAAGGGAAAAGATGAGGAGCAAGTTGCAAAAGTACATGCGGGACTACTTCTTTTAAAGCAAAGCCATGCGTCCTTAAAAGATGTGGTGATTCTCGTGAAAGGTAAAAGCAAACGCCCAGAGCAATCAGAAAAAAAACAAGAACAAGCGGAGCACGATCAAGCCTTTATTATTGAACAGTTAGGTGGGGAGGTATTAGCCTTGGCTGAAGTGCAACAAGAAGAGCTCCACTTATTAATTGAAAAGCAAAAAGGTATGAAAGGCATCGTTACTTTAACACGCTCGTCGCTTAACATCATCGAAGGTGCCACCATAGAACCTTATGGGCCTAAGAAAAATTGATCGTGGGGTGTGTTAAAATAGTGCTCGATGAAAGTATCTTCGAGCGTATCGAATGATGCCGGTTGCCAATGTGGATTTTTGTCTTTATCAATGAGAAGCGCGCGTACGCCTTCGTAAAAATCATGTTGATGCATGAAATGATAGGCTAAGGTGTGATCGGTTAAAAAGCATGTTTTTAAATCTTTTTCTTGTGCGCGATTTAGTTGTAAAAAAGTGACGGCAAGGCTTGTAGGTGATTTTTGTAAAAGTGTTGTTTTTACAGCACGCGCCCAATCACTATCGTCTTTCTTTAAGGCATGCATCACATGATGAAGTGTTGTTTGATGAAAACATGCGTTTATTTTGTCTTGATACGCTTGTTTTAAGGTGATTTCTTTATTAATACTGGTTTGATAAGCTTGAATGCATATACTTACACGTTGATGCGCCTGTTTGGATAAATCAGTTTTTAATAAATCGGTGATTAAATCAGGAAAAGCATGTGCCGGAACGATGGCATCGACAAGGTCTAATGCGAAAGCTATGTTTGCATGAATACGTTCTCCTGTTAAACCAAGATAGAGGCCAAAGGCACCAGAACAGCGTGATAAAAGATAACTTGCACCCACATCAGGGAAAAAGCCAATGCTTGTTTCTGGCATCGCGAAAGAAAAACGCTCACTTGCGATACGATGAGAGCCATGCAAGCTAATACCCACACCACCACCCATGGTGATACCATCCATGAGTGCGATGTAAGGCTTTTTTAGTTGATGAATAAAGTAATTCAAGCGATATTCATCTTGGAAAAATTGCATAGGTGTTATCGGTGAGGCTTGGCCGTCTTGATATAAACGACGAACATCGCCACCTGCGCAGAAAGCGCGCCCTTCATTGGCTTGAATCACGATCGCATGAATTTCGTTATCCATTTCCCAGGCATTTAATTGTTGTTGTAGTGTCAATATCATGTCATGCGTTAAAGCATTGAGTGCGTTTTGACGATTTAGTGTAATAAAACCGATGTGTTTTTCTTGTTTAAAAAGAATATCTTCAAACGGCATGCTTATGCTCCACGAAAAATGGGCAGACGTTTTTCAAGAAAAGCTTGCACACCTTCTTGTTTATCCGCACTGGCACATGTTTTTGAAAAGTGCAGTGCTTCTAAGTGCAGTGCTTCTGTGAGAGAAAGATCAGCGCCATGATCAATGGCATTCATGATGCTGGTGACTGCAATCGGCCCCATTGCTGTGATTTGTTTTAAAAGCGCACGAGCACGTTCGATAAGTTGATGAGGTTCTATGACATCGTTCACAAGCCCCCAGTGCAATGCGGTTTGTGCATCAATAAAGCGTCCGGTTAAACATAAATCAAGTGCACGTCCTTTTCCGATGAGACGCGTCAAGCGTTGTGTGCCGCCGTAGCCTGGAATAACACCCAGTTTAACTTCAGGCTGTCCAAATTGGGCATTGGTTGACGCAAGGCGTAATGTTGTTGCCATGGCCAGTTCGCAGCCACCGCCAAATGCGTAGCCATTGATAGCAGCAACGGAAGGTTTACCTAATGTTTCTAATTGTCGGAAAACATGTTGACCAAAACATGCAAATGCATAACCTTGCTCCGCATTGCATTCTGCTAAGCGGCGAATATCAGCTCCAGCACAAAATGCTTTTTCACCTTGCCCGGTGAGTAACACGGCTTTAATGTTTGCTTCTTGCTTTGCAATGTTGATTTGCTCTAATAACGCATGCAATAAGTGCTCGCTTAATGCATTAAGTTTTTCGGGGCGATTTAACGTTAATGTTAAGATACCTTCTGACATTGATGTTATTAATTCTTGCATGACACAATCCTTGGTTAATCCATGAAATGATCTTTATTTAAGATTGATTTAGCAATGATCTCGCGCATGATTTCATTGGTTCCTTCTAAAATTTGATGAACTCGCAGGTCTCGAAATAAGCGTTCAATTTGATAATCACGTAAATATCCATAACCACCATGAAGCTGCATGGCCTTGTCACTGATTCGAAACGCAACGTCCGTTGCAAATCGTTTGGCCATCGCACAATGCATGGGGGCATCTTGATGGTGTTGATCAAGCATGCTTGCTGCACGATAAACCATGAGTTTAGCCGCTTCAAAATCAGTAAGCATGTCCGCGAAATAAAAACGAAGTGCTTGATGCTCGGATAATGTCTGGCCAAATAGATCGGAAGAG
>JAGVJT010000211.1 GCA_020050955.1 Legionellales bacterium
ATGAAGTTGTACCCGCTGGTTTGCTCAAACCATCACTAGATGGTGGTTTTGAACTGTTGCTACTATTTTTATTTAACCGTGCCTCTAATTCACGAATGCGCGCTTCCAATTGTTTTATTTGAGTCGCTTGAGCCTCGATGATCTCTCATAAAGATTCTATGGTTACGTTCGATTTTTTTCATCCAAAAATTTGATCATATTCATATAATTTTTCAAGGGTTTTTAAACAATTATTTTAATACGTACCACATTCAGGAGATCCCTCGCTGCGCTCGGGACGACGTGGGGAGTTACAATAATTCTAATATATCAGCGACCAATGGCATTGCATGTTTTGCCGACTAATTGATTTATTTCATCAAAACAACCCTTTTAAGGCCTGTTTTTTATATAATGCCATCATTTATGAATCATTCAATCTAAGATGTCTATCCACACCCCCTTTCAAATAGGGTCACTCACAGTTCCGCATCGTCTCATTCAAGGGCCTTTAGCAGGTTATAGTTGTGCACCATTTCGTGAATTATTTTCACATTTTATCCCCCCCGCTTATGCGGTATCTGAAATGATTTCAGCACACGATGTCTTACATAAACATACCATGCAATCACGTTATCTTTATCGTGGAAAAAATGAACATCGTTTATGTTATCAAATCGCAGGCAATGATCCCGACATCATGGCAAAAGCCGCAATCAAGCTTGAGCAATTGGGAGCATCGTTAGTCGACATTAATTGTGGCTGCCCCAAACCTAAAATACGCAAAAAAAACATGGGTAGTGCTTTATTAGAGGACCATGAGCACTTAAGCCGGATTATTCATGCTGTTCGTGAAGCAATCACTATCCCACTCACCGTGAAAATTCGCATCCAAGGCAATGATGAAGATATCGCCATTGCGCATGCTGTTGAGGATGCAGGTGCTGATGCATTGATTGTGCATGGAAGACGTTGGATAGACACTTATGATACACCTTGTGATTATCAGCAGATCAGACGTATTAAGCAGACAGCTCGTATTCCTGTCATCGCAAACGGTGATGTTGGCGATACTCTTAGTCTGATGCAGGCTATCACTGAAAGTCAGTGCGACGCCTACATGATTGCGCGAGCAGGTTGTGGCAAGCCATGGCTTTATCAAACGTTATTAACAAATGAACCTGTTATCATCACTCAAGCCAAGCACATTGAGCTTTTCATGACGCATTTGCATGATCTTGCAAAGCTTGAAGACGACTATCAGGCCGTGTTACAAAGCCGTTCATTGCTGCGCTATTACTTTAAACATACACTGCCTTCGCACACTCTACATCACTGTTACACACTCACAAACCTATCTGATATCGAACGTGCATTACACAACTGGGTGTCGACCACCCAATAAGACTTTGCTTTTTTCTCCAGGCAGCTCCCGCGCCAATCGTGGCACCAAATACCCAGGTAAATGATGTTGTAAGGCATAAAAAAGTTCCAATGCACGCACCTCAGAAACATCAAAGTGAGCAGCACCCTTAACCTTATCTAAAACATGCAAGTAATACGGTAAAACGCCATAGGAAAATAACCGCTCACTTAATGCCATCAAAACATCGACATCATCATTCACCTCTGCCAATAACACCGATTGATTCAGCAAATGACATCCTGCATCACGCAATCGCCCGCATGCGGCACGCACATGTTCGTCCAATTCGTTCGGATGATTAATATGCAGAACCATAACTCTATTTAAACGTGTTGTTTTGAGTAACTGACAAAAAGATTCATCCACACGCTCTGGTAACACAACCGCCATACGCGTGTGAATCCGCAAGGTTTTAACATGCGGGATAGCTTCAATCCCACGAATCAAGAACGATAACGTCGCATCAGATGCCAACAACGGATCGCCCCCGCTTAAAATCACTTCATGCAATGATTGATCTGCCGCAATGTAATCCAGCACTTCTTCCCAACCACCACGCCCTGGATTATTGTCATGGTAGGGAAAATGACGCCGGAAGCAATAACGGCAATTAATCGCACACGCTCCAGTGACTGTGAGTAAAACACGACCATAATATTTATGCACCAATCCGCGTCGAAAATTCGTAGTGGCTTCGTGTAAAGGGTCGCGCACAAAACCAGGTGTGTTTTGTAACTCCTCATCAATCGCCAGCACTTGCCGCAACAAAGGGTCATGACGGTCACGTTTTTTCATGCGCGACGCAAAACCACGAGGCACGCGTGTTGCAAATTGTGTCTCAGCCAACACACTATTGTCTTCGCGCGGTAATTCAAGAAAATCAAGTAATTCAGCGCCAGACCTAAACCCTGTTGCTAAAATCTGTTGCCAACGAGGGCTTTCATCTCGCATTCAAACCACAAAATTGATAAACTGAGGAAAGGTTTATTATAACACGCTCGCCCCTGCTTCAACAGGGTTCAATCATGGAGTTAACATGGCAGTCTATAGTACAAACGAATTTAAAAATGGTTTAAAAATTATGGTGGATGACGCGCCATGCAGTATTGTTGAATGCGAATTTGTGAAGCCTGGTAAAGGCCAAGCGTTTACGCGCGTAAAAATCCGTAACTTAAAAACAGGTCGTGTCGTTGAACGTACTTACAAGTCAGGTGAATCATTACCTTCTGCGGATGTAGTAGATGTTGAAATGCAATATTTATACCATGATGGCGAACATTGGCATTTTATGGTTCCGGATACCTTTGAGCAATACAGCGCCGGCGAATCGGCGATGGAAGAATCTATTCAATGGATTAAAGAACAAGATCTTTGTGTGGTCACACTATG
The DNA here is from genome assembly GCA_020050955.1 of Legionellales bacterium. Classification (GTDB taxonomy): domain Bacteria; phylum Pseudomonadota; class Gammaproteobacteria; order Legionellales; family Legionellaceae; genus JAGVJT01. The sequence continues at coordinate 2,795 of JAGVJT010000211.1, forward strand.
GAATAATGAGCCATTAAGCATCGCGCCACCTATTTTCGTGACCTTGAGCATCACAGAAACTGACCCAGGACTTAAAGGCGACACTTCTGGTGGCGGCGGAAAACCAGCGACGCTAGAAACAGGTGCTGTTGTCCGTGTTCCTTTGTTTGTTCAAACAGGTGAAATGATCAAAGTTGATACTCGAAAAGGCGAGTACGTGTCTCGCGTAAAAGAATAATCAACACAGCTCAACAGGCAAATCAATTACCATTGCCTGTTGAGCGCATGCACTTCTCTTTCACATACGCAATAATTTGTGCAGCCACATCAATATCCGTAGCTTGCTCCATGCCTTTAAAACCCGGCGATGAGTTCGCTTCACACACACTAAATCCATTTGGCGTAAACAACAAATCAATGCCAGCAATCTCCAAATCGAATAGTTTTGCAGAAGCACATGCTAAGGATTCAAGGTCTGATGTCATCGCAAATGGCTCAACACGTCCTCCTAGCGAATAATTAGCTTTAAACCCGTCAATAGAAATACGTTTCATGCAACCAATGACACGAGAGCCTAGTACAAAAACACGTAAATCACAGCCATAACTACTTTTAACAAATTCTTGTAAAATAAGGCCATGAACACTTTGCTGCATGGACATTAATTCCATCAGGTCTTTTAAAGAAGACGCCGACTCACATAAATGCACACCTAATCCTCGTGCACCAGAAATCATTTTAATGACCACAGGAAACCCTAATTCGTGCTCGACCATCTCTGTCGAAACAGGGTATTTCACCAACAATGTTTTAGGTGTCGGTAATCCATGACGCAGCAATTGTTGGCTAACATATAATTTATCCTTAACTGCTAAAATGGCATGTGATGCATTACAAACAACCACTCCGCGTTGTTCTAATTGACGAATAATAGCAATTGCGAGATAAGAACTTTCTGCGCCAATCCGTGGGATGACAAAATCAGGTAGAGGATGACGAAT
>JAGVJT010000124.1 GCA_020050955.1 Legionellales bacterium
AGCCAATATTAATCAAAAACAGAAGATACAAGCTAAATTAGCTCGACATCACGCATTATGTTGGCTTACTGAACATTTTCCTCATGCTTTTGATAATAGCGAACAAATTCGCCCTCTTAAAATAGGTATTATGCATGATATTTTAATGCATACAGAACAAGCTAAGGACGCAGGGATATCGAAAAGTAAACTACGCGAAGCAGTCGTGCTTTTCACGCGTCGAATTGATTATCTTGCTTGTTTAAAAGCACAAGAAGTGCGAGTCGATCTTCACGGCAATCCGACATCTGTTGTTTCTTTAGAAGAAGCAGAGCTTGCTGCATTGAAAATTAAAAAGCGCATTGAAAAAAGCATTAAAAATGCACGAAAATCAGCACCACCTCCAGTTCACTCATCGAAAAAGATACAAACTGCTGCATCAAAATCACCCACAGCAAGTGCGCCTTTACCAAAACCGCTACCTCCGCACCATTACCCGGAACCAGCCATATTGGCCCGCGCAACACACGAGCAGCCGCCAACCGTACGCACCACAACATCCATTAAGATCAAACCCTCACGAGCATATGACCCACAAGCTGTTGCGCGTTTAAAAGAAAAATTAGGTTTGTCGAAAAAAATTGAAGAAGACGTTAAATAACTACCGCAATTTACCTATCATAAACATCGTATGATAGGTAAATCGTGCACATGATATAGCACACATCATTACTTACGCAGTCGCTATCTCACCCATGTCTTGCGCTCTGGTTTCTAGCATCGCGACAGCTGGTAGTGTTTTGCCTTCCAAGTATTCAAGAAATGCGCCACCACCCGTTGAAATGTATGTGATCTGATCGGTTAAATCGTATTGATCGATTGCCGCCAACGTATCCCCGCCCCCAGCAATGCTTAAAGCATTACAGTTTGCAATGGCAATGGCCAGTGCACGCGTTCCATAAGCAAATTGTGGGAATTCAAAAACACCAACAGGACCATTCCAAATGATCGTTCGTGCAGAATCCAACATTGCCACATAACGTGCAACCGTTTCAGGACCGATATCTAAAATCATGTCATCTTTTGCTACGTGTGAAAGTGATTTATTAAATGCAGGACACGAATCGTTAAACGATTTACTCACCACCACATCTGACGGTAGTGGAATCTTACATCCAGTTTGTGCCGCCAATTGAAGAATCTCGCGCGCCTCATCAAGTAAATCATGTTCACAAAGAGAAACGCCAATCTCGTGCCCTTGCGCTTTTAAAAAGGTGTTTGCAATACCACCACCAGGAATCAGCACATCAACACGCGTGACTAACTGACGCAATAAAGAAAGTTTCGAGGAAACCTTACCACCACCAACGACAGCTAAAATAGGCTTTTCAGGCGACTTTAAAACTTGTTGCAATGCTTCTAACTCGCGTACAAGCAACGGACCTGCAGCAGCAATCGGAGCATATTTTGCAACACCACATGTTGACGCTTGTGCGCGATGAGCTGTACCAAAAGCATCCATGACAAACACATCGCATAATTTCGCCAATTGTTGTGCTAGCGTATCATCATTAGCTTTCTCACCGCGATTAAATCGCACGTTTTCGCAAACCACAAGCTCGCCAGGAGAAACCGTTAATCCATCAAGATAATCGGTGACAAAACGAACAGGATAGTTTAATTGAGCACTTAAATAATCTGCCACAGGTTTTAACGAAAAACGAGATTCTCGACCACCTTCTTCTGGGCGACCAAGATGCGATAAAACCATGACAGCAGCACCTGCATCAAGTGCTTCAATTAATGTCGGTAAACCTGCTTGTAAGCGCTGATCACTAGTGATCATACCGTCTTTAATGGGAACGTTGAAATCTTCCCGAATCAATACTCGTTTACCGCGAAGATCAAGATCACTCATTTTAATCATATTCATGATTATTCCTTAAAGGCTCATCATGTAGGATGCTGTATCCAACATACGGTTAGAAAAACCCCACTCATTATCGTACCATGCAACAACTTTCACGAGCGATCCTAGCACTTTTGTTTGTGTCGTATCAAAAACAGCTGACGCGGGATAGTGATTAAAATCACAAGAAACAAGCGGCTCTGAATTTACATGTAAAACATCATTAGCAGCATGACACATAATGCTATTCACCTCATCAACGCTTGTTGGTCGTTTTGAAATAAACGTTAAATCAATCGCAGAGACGTTCAATGTCGGCACACGCATCGCGAATCCATCCAGTTTACCAGCGAGTTCAGGTAAAACCAAGCCAACCGCTTTCGCAGCGCCTGTTTTTGTTGGAATAATCGATTGCGTCGCAGAGCGTGCGCGATGCAAGTCGCGATGACTGCCATCCAATAACAATTGATCTTTGGTATACGCATGAATGGTATTTAATAATCCATTTTCAACACCAATTGCATCATGTAGCGGTTTTACAACTGGGGCAAGGCAGTTTGTCGTGCATGAAGCATTAGAAACAATCGTGTCTGAAGCGCGTAATTGCGTATGGTTAACACCATAAACAATGGTAGCATCAACGTCTGTTCCTGGTGCGGAAATTAACACTTTTTTAGCACCTGCAATTAAGTGCTTCATAGCGTCTTCACGGGCAACAAAACGACCCGTGCATTCGAGAACAACATCAATATCAAGTGCTTCCCATGGTAACTTTGTTGGATCACGATCAGCGGTAATTTCAATAGGATGACCATCAACGACCAAGTATTTACCATCTACTTTAACGCTGTACGGAAATCGACCATGTGTTGAATCGTAGCGTGTTAGATGCGCCGTTGTTTCAATTCCGGATAAATCATTGATTGCAACGACATTGAATTCATGTTGACGACTGTATTCAAAAATAGAACGTAAAACACAACGCCCAATGCGTCCATAACCATTAATAGCAACACGTAACGCCATACTACTTCTCCAAATCAACTTGCAGTAAAAAATAAACTTTCATTTGTCATGACCCTACGTCATGAATTGTTATGTATTAAGTAATTGTTTCAATAACGACACAGCCACATCTACCGTTAAACCCAGCTCTCGATAAACTGCTTCTGCTGGTGCGGATAGACCAAAACAGTCAAGCCCCATCACCACACCATCTAGTCCGACAAATTGATACCAATACGCACTTGACGCCGCTTCTATCGCTAAACGACGTCGTATTGCTTTTGGCAATACATCGTTTTGATAATCACGGCTTGACGCAAGAAAACGCTCGGCACAAGGCATGGACACCACACGAACATGATAACCTTCTTCTCCCAGCTGATGTGCTGCTGTAAGCGCAATTTGTACTTCAGAACCTGTTGCCATAACAATTGCATCTAAGGGGCCATGCGGCTCAAACACAATATAACCGCCCTGCTTAATATGCTCATGACGCGTGTGAGGTAATGCAGGTAAAGATTGACGTGAAAGTAGTAAACAAGATGGGCCTTGATGACGCAAAATAGCTTGCTGCCACGCCACAGCGGTTTCTGTTAAATCAGCAGGGCGCCACACGTGCATGCCTGGTGTCATGCGAAGCATCGCAACATGTTCAATCGGCTGATGCGTCGGACCATCTTCACCCAAACCAATCGAATCATGAGTGTAAACAAAGATAACACGCTTTTGCATCAGTGCACTCAAACGAACGGCATTGCGTGCATAATCACTAAACACTAAAAATGTGCCACCATAAGGGATAAAACCACCATGTAGCGCAATACCATTCATGATGGCAGACATCCCAAACTCACGAACACCGTAATACACGTAGTTGCCTGAAAAGTCTTCTTTTGATATTGCTTTCGTCTGAGACCAATCAGTGTTATTTGATGCCGTTAAATCCGCAGATCCACCTAACAACTCTGGTTGTGAAGCGGCATAATATTCTATGCATTGTTGTGATGCTTTTCGTGTCGGTAATGGCGTACTTTGCTGACAACATTGCTCAATAAACGCCTCTGAATCACGTAACCAATGCTCCGGAAGATCGCCATTGATTCGCCGTAAAAACTCATCATAAACTTCGGGATAACGTTGCTGATAAGCATGACAAACATCCAACCATTGTTGCTCGTCATGACGGCCTTGTTCAACGTGGTTCCACTCTGAATAAACAAAATCTGGAATCTCAAAGGGCGGATACGGCCAATCAAAATACTCACGTAATTGTTGCACATCTTTCTCACCTAATGGCGCACCATGCACTTTTTCTGTCCCTTCTGCACTTGAACCAAGTCCAATGATTGTTTTGCACATGATAAGTGTTGGACGTGCTGTTTCTTCTTTACCATCAACAATAGCCTTTTCGATGGCTGACATGTTGTGGCCATCAACATTCTCAATGACATGCCAATGGTATGCTCTAAACCGTGCGGCTGTATCGTCACTAAACCAAGCACCAACCTCGCCATCAATAGAGATGCCATTATCATCATAAAGAACAATAAGCTTCCCAAGCCCCAAAGTTCCTGCTAATGATGCAGCCTCATGAGAGATGCCTTCCATCAAGCAACCATCCCCGACAAAAACATAAGAAAAATGATCAACCAGTACTAACTCATCACGATTAAACTGAGAGGCTAACATTTTCTCAGCCATGGCCATACCAACGGCGTTTGCAAGTCCTTGCCCCAAAGGGCCCGTGACTGTTTCAACACCGACTGTTTCCATGCATTCGGGGTGCCCCGGTGTTTTAGAATGCAATTGCCGAAATTTTTTTAAATCATCAAGCTGAAGACCATAACCTGTTAAATGCAATAAGGCATACAACAGCATGGAACCATGCCCATTGGATAATACAAATCGATCGCGATTAAACCATGCGGGATTACTTGGGCAATGTCTTAAATGTTTTTTCCACAAAACTGTCGCAATATCTGCCATTCCAAGCGGCATCCCAGGGTGACCAGAACGAGCCAACTCAACCGCATCAACGCTTAAAAATCGAATGGCAAGTGCTAATTCTCTAGAAAAACTCACAAAAAGCCCCTACATGATTTATCAAGAAAAGGGCTATATTGTCGCTCAGATATGTAACTTCAGCAAGCAATCATCAAATAACGCTCACAGTAAAACAAATCTTATGACTTTAAAAACTGACCATACATTTTTAAAAAGAAGATGTAACGCCCTAACGACATCATCCTGAGCGTACCGAAGGATCTCAGGTTGTGCAAGATCGATGCTATTTTTGGAAATCCTTCACTGCGTGTAAATGATGACGTTTATGCTTTGTGGTCAATTAAAAAACACAATTAGTCCACAACCGAATAAGTTACACGAAGATAACCGTATTGAAGATATAAATTACTTTGTGTATATTTTATG
>JAGVJT010000138.1 GCA_020050955.1 Legionellales bacterium
AATTAATGTATTCGCTTGTTCATTGTCTTGCGTGACCAAAATGCCTTTTGCATAAAAATCACCCAGCAAAACAAGTGCAGCAGGGTTTTTCTTTTCCACGGATTTTTCTAACCATGCCAACCCAAGGCGCTTACTGGATGCTTGACGGCTCGCTAAGAACGATTCAGCTAGTGCATATTGTGCGATAGCATTACCATTTTTAGCCGCAGCAATGATGTAGCGTCGCGCCATATCCTCATTTGATTTTGTCCCCAAACCGAAACGAAAAGCAGCCGCACAATACATTTGTGCTTTAACATCGTTCGCGTCTGCCGCTTTTTTAAACCAATACAACGCGGTTGGTAAATCATGTGTTTGATTTAATGCAATCAGTGCTAGCATCCGTTCTGCAGGAAGAAACCCACGATCAGCCGAACGTTTAAAATAACGCATGGCTAGCGCATCATTTTTTAACTCCCCATAACCATACAACGACATACGACCTAAGTAATAATCAGCAACAGGGTCATGCGTTGCATTTTTTGTTAAAAGAGCACTCGCCTGCCAATAGTGTCCTTGGCGATATGCATTTAATCCATCATTATTTTCCTGTGCCATTGCAGAGCCAGTCGCCGCAACCAAACAAAACCATGGTATGAATGTTTTCATGGAGGACCTCTTCGTTATTTTTTTTATTATGTTGCATCACGATAAAACATCATTCGTTCTATTTATCGTGGAATAATCCCGTAACGCAATACATCGTACACTGCTCCACCACTTGTATTGCTATCAACTAACCAATAATTTCCACGATTATTCATGCCATATTTAACGCGCGCATACTCACACACTTTTAATGTGTCAGCACAATCAACAACCTTGCCATAACTCGATTTACCATCGTCCATGGTACAAATATAACGCACCTCTGATTCACTGGTTGACAAGACAGCCCATTGTCGTGGTCGAATCGCATGATTCATGTAAATACTTCGCGTGCTATCTTCTTGACGCATTTGATAAAGATTCACAACTTTCGATTGATTATTAAAAATAAAATACAACGATTGTTTATCGCCTGTTTCGGGCGGTTGAAGTTTTAGTATTTTTAAATCAAATTGATACCCTAAGTCTTTACATCCTAACGGACGTTTATCTTCGGCATCCTGAGCGAAAACGTGCGTTGCGTTAAACGCCATCATCACACTCACTATTGCGATGCAACCACGCATGATCATGCTATTTTTATTCATCATAGTTTCTCGACTGTGTTTAATGGGCGAACAACAACTTTTGTGCCAGAATAATCATTTTTTTCATTGGACATGTCAGTAAATTGCTCGTTAAGCCATTTCGCATCTCGTGTGAACATGCGCACACAACCATGACTTGCACGATAGCCTGGAATATCGTCTGAACCATGCATCGCAAATCCTTTATGAAAATACATGCAATAAGGCATTTTTGCGCCACCTTTTCCAATGGGGTAAACATCAGAACGGCAACGTTCGTTTTCTTTGCTAAAAATTCGAAAAATGCCTGTCATAGTTCGACAAGAATGGTTGCTATCTGAGCATTTGTCTCGACCCGATGAAATTGGCCCCCAATTGACAAGCTGCCCATTGGCATCATAAGCACCCCACGCAAGCTTTTCTTGATCAACAATGATTTGTTTTTCATGCTCATCAATTTGTTGTGGGAAAGGCGCAATATCCAACAACGTTGTCGTTGCTAAATTTTTCGGAACAACAATTTCTTTACCTAACCATAAGTAGTTATAGCTACGATTTAAACGTTGTACGATGTCGCGCTTTTCTGGATCTGGGAATAAACTTTCCCATGTTTGTCCTCGTTGAACTTTAATGCACTCAAATTGCGAATACTGACAAAGTCCAGTACCGTAATAAGGTGATGCATTGGGATCATTCGCGGCAAGTAACCATGACGGCCCTAATAACACTAACGCACTCAGTAACTTCTTCATTTTTGGCTATCCCTCACCTAAGATCCATTTTCTAGTTTACACGACTTAACTTACTATACCCTGTGTCGGTTAATTTTTCTAAAAGTTTAGCTCAAAGTCCATGAAAATGTTGATAAATTTTGACAGCAAGTGCTTGACTAATACCAGAAACTTTTGCAATTTCCTCAATGGATGCTTTTGCAAGCTCACGCAATCCTCCAAATCGTTGTAAAAGCGCTTGTCGCCTTTTAGCACCAATGCCAGGAATAACAGTCATCGACGAACTTAACCCTGCTTTTTCACGCTTTTTGCGATGGCGTGTAATCGCAAAGCGATGAGCCTCATCTCGAATATGTTGTAATAAATGCAATGCGAATGAATCCGAAGGGATACTTTGTTCATATTGATGATCAGAAAAAATTAATCGCTCTAACCCCGCTTTTCGCTCAGGCCCTTTTGCAATGCCTACTATCTTAATGGATGACATAGCTAATGCATCAAGCACCTCTTTTGCATAAGCCACTTGCCCTTTTCCACCATCAATAATGACCAATGTTGGCCAGTTTTCTTGTTTCAAATCTTTAAAATAACGCATGACCGCCTGCTCCATCGCAGCATAATCATCACCAGGTGCAATGCCTTTAATATTAAAATAACTATACGCGCGTTTACAGGGGCCTTTTTCATCAAACACCACGCAAGAAGCAATGGTTTGATTTCCTTGCGTATGACTAATATCAAAACACACCATCCGTTTGATAGAATTATTCAATTGCAGCAACTCAACGAGAGCATCATAACGTTGTGTGATTAACGAGATCGACGCAAAACGCTCGTCTAATGCATGCTTTAAATTATTCAATGCAAAATCAAGCCAACGTGCTTTTTCTCCTCGCGGACGAATTAAAAAACGGCATGACGCACCGCGCCACTCACTTAAAAGAGACGTCAAAATGGCTTGATCATCCATCTCATGATCCGTCATGATCACAGCAGGTAT
>JAGVJT010000038.1 GCA_020050955.1 Legionellales bacterium
AAAGACTCACTGCTCAAAGAGCTTTATTTTTCTGCAAAACTTGCCATGCATCATGAAGAGAAATGGCTTAGCAAAACAGCCCTTGTCCTTGAACGACAAGAAAAAGCTAGTCATTATCTTTTACAAAAAAATATTTCACCACAAGATGCGCGCACACTCTGGTCAACGTTTAAAGAGCATTATTTTTTGCATGAATCATCAGACATCATCGCACGCCATACGGAAGCTATTTTAAGATGCACGCAATTTCCACTCGTTCTTATCATGCCACACCATAGCGAAGGTGGAACAGAAGTGTTTATTTACATGCCACATCGGGATGATCGCGTCGCCATTACAACAACTGTCTTAAGTAATCATCGCGCAACTATCCAAGAAGCTAACATCATCACCTGTGATCACCAATTTGATTTAGATACTTATGTGATTCTTGATGATCAAAATCATGCGATTTTAGAAGAGGATAAAATTTTGGCATTACAAACCGCATTAATCGCAGCTCTCATGCCACAACGCACACTTCCTCACATCGCGCAACGCCGTGTTTCTCGTGTGCATGCACATTTTAACCTTACACCTAAAATCGCTTTTAATAACGACGATGATGAACAACAGACACAATTATTTCTCGTCGCATCAGATAGACCAGGGTTATTAGCAACCATCAGTCGTATTTTTTTACACGAAAATATCCACCTTCATCATGCAAAAATTGCAACTGCAGGTGAGCGAATTGAAGATACATTTTATATTTCTAATAAACATAATAAACCATTAAGTTCTAAAAAACAGGCACAATTGCATCAGCGCATGTTACAAGCACTCGCACCAAAAGCATCGTCAATGCCAATATAATCTGCCCGTGTGTTTTAATGTTGTACCTATTTTAAGCAAGAATGATCTTGATCTTTTTGCACGACTCATCTATTGTCGCATTCATTTGTTTCAATACTATCGTCATGAGCGACACCTCGCTTCTTCTACACGACAACCAATTTTCAAAAATTAGCCGCCGTGCAGCATCACGCTGGCATATCGCGCGTACTTTTTTTTCGGGCATGCTGCTACCTTTGGGCTTTGCACCTTTTCATATCCCAGGTCTTGCCATCCTAAGTTTGGCGCTTTTATTTTTAGCATTACAAACGCTGTCCGTAAAACGTGCGTTCAAAACCGGTTTTCTCTATGGATTAGGCTTTTTTAGCCTCGGAGTTTCATGGATTTTCGTAAGTATTCATGACTATGGTCATTTAAACACACCATTAACAGCCGCCATTACGTTGTTATTCATTGCTTATCTCGCACTTTTTATTGGTTTTATCTCAAGCTGGTATGCTTTATTAAAAAAAGAACATGCATCATGGTGGAATGCTATTTTATTCAGCACGTTATGGTGTTGTGGTGAGGTATTACGTGCTTACGTCTTTGGTGGTTTTCCGTGGCTGTTACTTGGATTTGGACAAATGGATTCACCTTTACATCATTTACTACCTCTTTTTGGTGTGTTCGGTGTCAGTTGGATCACCTGTCTTCTTGCAAGTTTATTAGGGCTTATTGCGTTATCTAAAGGCGCTAAGCGTTATACGCAACTTATTGTTTTCGTCGCTTTATTGTTAAGCCCACTAATGTTATCTAACAAACAATGGACCACTAAACAGCAACAACCTCTTTCAGTCGGCGTCATTCAAGCCAATTTATCCATGCGTGACAAATGGGACGAATCATTATTTTGGCAATTGCTTGATCATTATCACCAAAAAATTCAGCAATTGCTTGGTAAAAAGCAACTCATTGTCATGCCTGAGTCAGCCATCCCACTGCCTAGCAATTACATAAGTGACTTTTTGGAAACACTAGACCAACAAGCCAAACAAATGAATAGTGCGATTCTTTTAGGCATTCCTCATCCAACACGCGCCAATGAATCGCTTTATTACAACGCACTTTTAGGATTAGGCCATGCTGAGGGTATTTATTTTAAACAACATCTCGTGGCATTCGGTGAGTTTACCCCTCCTTTCTTGTCGCAATTGACAGAAAGCCTTGCACTACCCTTGCCTAACATGAGACCTGGCCCACCTCATCAATCGCTCATTACGGTCAATCATCAGCCGATTGCCTCGCTCATTTGCTATGAATTAGCCTATCCCGAGTTATTACGACAACAATTACCAGACGCACAATGGATTGTTTCTATCAGTGATGACGGCTGGTTTGGGCATTCTTTTGCAGTTTATCAGCACTTGCAAATGGCACAAGCTTTCTCAAAACTGACAGGACGTGACCAAATTGTCGCCAATAATGATGGACTTTCCGCCATCATCGATGCTACAGGGCATATTGCTCACGCGCTAGCGCCGTTTAGTGCCGGCATTTTAGAAGCGTCGATTCAGCCTATGGTGGGCAGCTCGCCATGGAGTTTATACGGTGATAAACCAATTCAAGGTATTTTCTTACTGATGTTATTGCCTTATGTCATAACATTTATACGCAGATATTTACATGATCCATCACTTTGATTTATAATTGAACATATACTGGTTTTCACAGGCAAACGACACATGAAATTATATTTTGACCCGCTCACACCGGGCAATGTTCCTATTGAACAAGACACACAGCTCTACATTATAAAATCTGGTGAAGAGTATGTTGTTCGTGGCATCTCATCAGGTTTAGAAGAATTAGCAGCTGATCCGCAATCGCAAGTTGATACCGGCTATTGGCGCATTGAGGATGCTGAAGCATTTATCAATGCCGTGGAAAAAGCATCGCTTACACCTACTATTTTTCCAAACAATACATTAACACTCAGTCCCTTACCGCGTGATATTATTACACAATGCACATCTATTGACTTACATTCTGCTCCTACACCCTTTAGTGGCAAAGCCAATCACGAAGCAACCGCCACTTGGGAACAAGATGAAACTGTTAATATGTATTTAATCGAAGAAGTCCGTATCATTTTCGCAACAAAAATCATGGATTTGTATGGCGACAAACTACTGGCCGCTGCCGCCGACTTTCGCGACAATCCACGAACAAGCAGTAAAAAAACCATTCATTTATTAAAAGAGATTAATCTCACAGAAGAAGAACAAAACAGAATTATTCATCCTCTTCTTAATCTTTTCCCTACAAAAGACAGAAAGGAGTTAGACGCTTTTTTTACACCACTTCCTCAGTACCCAACACATGTTCATCGATTTTCAGAACAAATTGATTTTGATAGCTTGCTTGAAGAGTGTGAAGAGCGTTTACGTAACCGCTCGTCTATCACGCACATCTTACAACGGCTTCAAGCCCACCCTGCTGTCGCGCCTCAACACACGCCACACGCCGACGAGCAAGAACAACACATTAATAACGACCAATTAGCACTCGCCATCGAACAAGACATCTATGATTTTGTTAAACAACACTTTTTTAGCTTAATGGATGAGGATAACATTGATGAGCTTGAAACTGCATGGGGAAATTACGCAGAAAATGGCACGAATGCCAGACATGAAGCATTGATGTCATTAAATATTTCAAATGAAGACCAGAATGAATTTTTGGCAGAACTAGAGCGTGACTATGATCTTGAGCCAGATTCTGTGCTTCTTGGACTGGCCAATAGTTATTTCACGCTCACAGATGAAAAACCCACACATGCAGCACTTTTTGATGGTTTGGTTGACTTTAGCTCAATACTAGCCGCTTATCGAGAAGCAATACCAAGACTTCGTGCTTAACGATGTTTTGCTCGTTTTATTCGGGCAAAACACACGTTGAATGACAATTGCTACCCCTTTGATGCATGTTACAAATGTAAAGAACCAACGTAAGACTATTGCTGCAAAGCATCAGAGGCGGTATCCTAACCAACTCCGTTAAATTTTATGTCGTACACCATGGATAACAGCTATAACCCACGTGAAGTTGAAGAACAAGCCCAGCATTATTGGGCAAAAAAGCAATGTTTTAATGTCACTGAAGATTTAAACAAAGAAAAATTTTATTGTTTATCCATGTTTCCCTATCCTAGTGGCTCGCTTCACATGGGACACGTTCGCAATTATACCTTAGGTGATGTCATTGCACGTTACCAGCGCGCCCAAGGAAAAAATGTCTTACAACCCATTGGTTGGGACGCATTTGGATTACCCGCCGAAAATGCAGCCATTAAACACGGCATTCACCCTGCTGTTTGGACAAAACAAAACATTGCCTCAATGAAAACACAATTTTTACGATTAGGTAATGCTTATGATTGGCGCCGTGAAATAGCCACATGTGATCCAGAATACTATCGCTGGGAACAATGGTTTTTTATCCAACTTTACAAAAAAGGGCTTGTTTACAAAAAGAACTCTTGGGTTAATTGGGATCCTGTTGATCAAACTGTTTTAGCCAACGAACAAGTCGTTGATGGCCGAGGATGGCGCTCAGGTGCCCTTGTCGAACGCAAAGAAATTTCACAATGGTTTATTAAAATCACAGCCTATGCAGATGAGCTTCTTTTGGGATTAGACACCTTAGAAGGTTGGCCTGCACAAGTGAAGCAAATGCAACGCAACTGGATTGGGCGTTCGGAAGGCTGTGAGATTCATTTTGCTGTCGAGCAAGTCAGCAAACGCTTAAAAGTCTATACAACACGTCCGGATACCTTAATGGGGGTGACTTATTTGGCCATCGCGCCAGATCATCCTTTAGCAAAGCATGCAGCAAAAGAAGACGCAAATGTTCAAGCGTTTCTTGATACCTGCCAAAATTTAAGCACCACAGAAGCAGAATTAGCCACCATGGAAAAACGCGGCATTGCGACTGGTCTTATGGCGATTCATCCTGTTACCGGCAATAAGCTACCCATTTGGATTGCAAATTTTGTACTCATGCAGTACGGCACAGGGGCGGTAATGGCGGTTCCCGCGCATGATCAACGTGATTTTGAGTTTGCTCAGAAATATCATCTTCCACGTCAAGAAGTTATTGTACCACAAAGCACAGAGCCTTCTTTTGATCTCAGTAAAGCGGCTTATACTGTCCATGAAGGCACACTTATTCATTCAGGACAATTTGATGGATTAAGTTGTGAAGAGGCCGTCAAAGCAATTACACAACACTTAGAAGCAAATGAAGCAGGACGTGCAACGATTAATTATCGTTTGCGCGATTGGGGTGTTTCTCGCCAACGTTATTGGGGCACACCCATCCCGATGATCTTATGTGATGAATGCGGCATTGTTCCCGTCCCAGAAGAAGAATTACCGGTAGTATTACCTGAAAACGTTGATTTCACCGTCACAGGCTCACCACTCACTCATTGCTCTGACTTCATCAACACCACATGCCCCAAATGTGGCCACGATGCGACACGCGAATCTGATACCTTTGATACGTTTATGGAATCGTCTTGGTACTATGCTCGCTTTGCGTGCAAAGGACAAGAAAATGCCATGCTCGATGATCGTGCAAAATATTGGACGCCTGTTGACCAGTATGTCGGTGGTATCGAACATGCCGTCATGCATTTGCTATACGCACGTTTTTTTCACAAGCTGATGCGAGATGAAGGATTAGTTAACTCTGATGAGCCTTTTAAATCACTTCTAACACAAGGGATGTTGCTTAAAAACGGACAAAAAATGTCTAAATCAGTAGGCAACGTGGTCGACCCAAATCTACTAATTGATACTTATGGTGCAGATACCGCGCGTTTGTTTGTGTTATTCGCCGCATCACCTGAACAATCACTTGAATGGTCAGACGCGGGTGTTGAAGGTGCGCACCGTTTTTTAAAGCGACTCTGGGCATTTACTTATCAACACCATACCATTTTAAAAGAAATTAATGATTTGTATGTTGATGATTCACCAACTGTTAACTGGCAAACAGCCGATAATCGCTTGAAAAAAGCGCGATGCACCATGCATCAAATTTTGGCACAAGCTACATATGATTATGAGCGTCAACAATTTAATACTGTTGTATCAGCATGCATGAAACTATTAAACGAACTAGCATCTTATTCCATCGAAACAGAGCTTGATCGTTATTTCCTTCATTCTGGTATCAGCGCACTACTTCGCTTGCTTGCCCCCATGACACCTCATATCGCGCACGCATTATGGCAGCATGCTGGTTTCTCGAAACCAATCATTGATGCTTCATGGCCTAAAGTCGATAAAAATGCTCTTAAAACCAATGAAGTTGATTTCATTGTGCAAGTCAACGGGAAACTTCGTGCGCAATTTACTGCAGCCCATGATGCACCAGATGATACACTGATTGACTTAGCCAAAGAACAAGTGACTAATTATTTGGATGGCAAGTCATTAAAAAAAGCGATTGTAGTGGCTCATCGACAATTAGTTAACTTGGTAATCAGTGAGTGATGCGTCGGCGAACATCGAGCGTTTGCACGATTATCTTCACATGCCTCATGCTCGCTGGATGTGGGTTTCATTTGCGCGGCGTGCAATCATTACCATCTTGGCTGAATAAGGTTTCGGTCATCACCACGCATGTTTCGCCCGAATGGGGTCCCATCATGAAACGACAATTGCAGCTTGCGCATGTCATGATTGTAGACGACCCAACTGAAGCACCCTATTGGCTGACGATTCAAAATGAACGTATGCAACAAAACATCAGCAGTATTAGCTCAGGATCGTCGCCACGGCAATATCAATTGACATATCACGTTCAATTTACATTACAACGTGCGAAAGGTACCGAACTTATCGCACCTAGCACCATTGTTGTCACACGATTGTTAACGATCAATAATGATCGCATACTAGGTTCACATGACGAAGAAGAACAACTAAAGCAAGAAATGCGCCGTGACGCCGCCGTACAAATATTGTATCGCCTCGAACCCATGCCACATACGTTGCTTTCTCCAACCATCTTAAATACGAGGCCATCATCATGAAAAGAACACTCTGTTTTAGCTTAAGTTTATTGATAACATCGTTTTCTTTTGCCATTCCACCAGGACAATGGCAATGCATTGCCTTTGATGCGAAAGAACGTGATTTCCCTGCAACAGCTACTTCCATGCAAGGTGCAATTAATGCAGCAACCGTTGCTTGTAAACGAAGCTCGTCACAACCAGGTACGTGTAAGTCTGCACAATCATTTTGTGAGCAAGGCCCTCTGTCGTTAATCGAAGACCGCTGTCTTGTCACCGATGATAATGGCCATTCCTGGGATACCACCGGCCAAGATTCATGTAAAAGTGCCATGTCCATGTGTAATCAATGGCAATATTTACATGGTACACCACGCGGTCAATGCTCGGTTAAGCACGGCGGCTAAATAGCATGCTGATTAAACACACAGCTCTTACTGGTTATTTAAAAAAACCACTAGCAGGTATCTGTGTTCTCATTGGCGTTGATCATTATTTATTGGATGAATCAACACAGCTTATTAAAAAAGCGTGGAAAACACAGCAAGGTGATGTAGAAGAAAAGCGTTTTACTATCCATCAAACCAGTGATTGGTCATCACTAATTGATGAGACAAATAGTTATTCATTGTTTCATGACGCATCCCTTCTTGATGTCGCCTGGGATAAAAAAACTATTGATGCCGCTGGAAAAAATGCACTGCAACGCTATCTAAACGCCATTAATCCACGTTGCCTTCTATTAATTCGTGCACCACTTATCACACAAAAACAAATTCAATGGCTAACTAATGCTGAACACGCAACCATAGTTCTTGTTACATCACTCACCAGTG
>JAGVJT010000054.1 GCA_020050955.1 Legionellales bacterium
ACCTTGCTCAATGGCTTGTTGTAAAACATGTTTAATTGCTCGAACAAGATGTTGGTGTTGCAAATAAGTTAGAGCGCTTGCAGGTGTTTGAGGATGAATGCGTGCTAAAAAAAGTGCTTCTGCAGCGTAAATATTTCCAATGCCAACCACAACATGGTTATGCATAATAAACGGTTTGATGGCGATACGGCGTGATTTTGCTTTTTCTAAGAGATAATCTGCTGTAAATTCAGGCGTCAGTGGTTCGAGTCCGAGTGATTTTAAGCATGCATGTTGATACGGGTCTTGTTCTTCCCAAAGAATTGCACCAAAACGCCTGGGATCGGTATAACGCAGCGTTAATTGATTAGATAAGATCATGTCGACATGATCGTGACGCTTGGCTGGTGTCTCTGCTGAAACAAGGCGCAATTGACCTGACATGCCGAGGTGAACAATCAATGTACCTGTTGAGGTATGAATCAACAAATACTTCCCTCTGCGTGTGATGTGTTGGATGCGTTGATGCGCGAGTATATGAGGTAGTTGTGTGCTAATAGGCCAACGCAATTGATGGTGACGAACAATCACCGTGCAAATATAGACATCTTTCAGATGCGGTCTCAAACCGCGCGCAACGGTTTCAACTTCAGGTAATTCAGGCATAATACGACCATACCGATGTAATTCATTATTATGGCATAAATTAATCATGTGAGGCTATGTGGAGCTATTAGAGAAAGTGCTTCGATTGGAACAAGAGGCGGAACAATTTGGATTTCGTTGGGAAACAGCTGATCAAATCGTGGCGCAAATAGAAAGTGAGCTTGAGGAAATACGAGAACACATGCAACAAGACCTTCAACAGGTGAATGCGTCTCATTTTCAAGAAGAGATTGGTGATTTATTACACGCTGTTTTTTCATTGAGCGTTTTTTGTCAATTTAATCCTCGTGAAACATTAGAAAAAACATTAATTAAATTTGAACGTCGTTTAAATGCTGTCAAACAAATAGCCGATGAACAAGGGCTTGAGCACCTAGATGGTCATTCGTTTGACGTATTAATGACATTTTGGAAGCAAGCTAAAGAGCGTGTTGGTTAATTGTGTAGAGCCATCAGTGTGCTATTGCTGTGTCGTTATCTTCTGGTGGGTTAGCATGTAAATCACCATGGATATGCAAAACTGCCATGCGAGCGTATTCGTACACTTCCATTAAAGCATTTTCGTCTTCTGTACTCACTTGGATTGCTTCATAATCAAGTTGCGCGAACTCTGTGATGTGTTGTAATGCCTCTTGTGTTTCTTCATCATGGAATTGATGATAATCAACGCCAGCCATGCTAAGACCGTGAGTAAAACCCTCACACCACTCGCTAAAGGCTTGTGCACGTGTTGTAAGTGGGGCATTTTCATCAGGAAGGAGTAATTGAAAATGAAATCCGAGGTGGGAAAGTTGCTGTTGGGTGATGGTGTATAAATTAAATAAAGCTAATGTTGCTGCTCGTGTGGCATCGTCCTTTTTATGTCCTATAAGTGCACGCAAGTAAGACTCACCCGCAAGTGTGGCGTTTGATGCTAAGTAACCGCAGATCATGCCATGTAATTCACTGCTGGAAAAAGGTAGCGCTAACACATTAAGCGTATGTGTGAAGGTATCATAATCAGGTAATTCAATCGATGTTGTGTTTGAAGACATGGTGTACTCTTTTATAAAATAACGTAGTTGAGTCGTGACGATCTTATTATATGTCAGAATACATTTGTTTTGAATCAGACAGTCTTGTACTATTTTTTTGATATTGTTATTAAGGGTCACGTGATGCGGTATAAAAAAATCATTATTTTTTATTTATTAGCCGTGATAGTTGGCTTATTAACAGGTCTCGTGAGTGTTTTTTTTCAATGGTCTATTGAAAAAGTGAGCATTTTTTTTCAGAACATTGTAGCGTTTTTTCTGACAAAAGGGGTGCCAGATTATGTGAGTTACCCGATATTGACCTCATGCAGTATTTTTTCTGTATGGTTTTTTATCCAACGTTTTGTACCAGATGCGTCTGGAAGTGGTGTGCCTGAAATTGAAGGTGCCTTATTGCATTCGGTTGAGGTGCGATGGCATCGCGTTTTACCGGCAAAATTTATCGGTGGTGTGTTAGCCATTGCTTCTCATCTTGTGGTTGGTCGAGAAGGTCCGACAATTCAGATGGGAGGCAATATTGGAAAAATGTTTGCTCATTATACGAAGTTAAACATAAAACGAAGTGACGCTCTGATTGCGGCAGGTTCTGGTGCAGGTCTCGCTGCTGCATTTAATGCACCCTTAGCTGGCGTGTTGTTTGTGATGGAAGAAATGCGCCATGTTTTTTTATTACCTTTTATTCACTTTAAAACAGTTGCATTAAGTTGCGTGGCGTCATGCTTAATTTTACAACTTTGCCTTGGGAATCATGCAGCGATTGTGATGCCTGTGTTTACAGCACCATCGCTTTCTTCGTTAAGCCTGTTTTTTATTTTAGGATTGATTGTGGGGCCAGTTGGGATTTTGTTTAGTCGAACATTAATGTATTCGTTGTCATGGATGGAGCGTCAATCTGTGCGCATAAAAATGATGTATGTCCTTAGTGTTAGTGTGTTGATTGGTATACTCACAGCATTATGGTCAAACGCAGTTGGTGGCGGATATGAGATTATTCACCAAGTCATACGATTTATGCCAGGATTCTATACGTTGGTAGTACTTTTCGTGATTCGTTTTGCGACCACGATGTTGTCTTATAATATCGGCACACCTGGCGGCATTTTTGCGCCGATGCTTGCTTTAGGGACGTTAGTGGGATTGATCATGGATGGCGGATTGCACTATGTTTTTCCAGGAATAGAGATTCCACCAGGTATGCTTGCTGTTGCAGGCATGGGCGCTTTATTTTCATCCACCGTTCGTGCGCCCATTACAGGAATTGTTTTAGTCGTTGAGATGACTCAAAATTACGCGCTCATTTTGCCTTTAATGGTTGCGTGTTTAACCGCAACGACGGTGGTGCAGTTGGCCGGTGTAGGGCCTATCTATACACAATTGTTACGTCGTCGTTTAAAGCGTCAGTAAGTTCTTATAAATTGAAAAGTATTTTTAATCCTGATAATGACCACGCGATTGGTTGATTAATGCATGGGCCAAGGAGTCCTGTGTATAGTAATGCAAGCAAAATGATAAATCCGAAAGGTTCTATTTTTTGGTAGTACATGGCGTATTTTGGCGGCAAGAAACTTGTGATAACGCGCGCGCCATCTAATGGCGGGACAGGGATAAGATTAACGAATGCCAACATCAAATTGATGAGGATACCGGCTTGACTTGTTAAGAGAAGAAACGACGCGCTTAATGAAGTTTGTGGTTCTAACCAGGCTGCTAGTTTAAATCCGATGGTCCATAATAATGCCATTAAAATATTGGATAACGGCCCTGCTAATGCCACAAAAGCCATATCGCGTCGCGGATGATTTAGTTGGCGCCAATTCACAGGCACAGGTTTTGCCCATCCAAAAATAAATTGAAATTGACTAAGAGATGCCATGACAATGGGGACTAGAATTGTACCGATTGGATCAATGTGCCGAAATGGATTTAAGCTTAATCGACCTAACCTTTTTGCCGTGTCATCGCCCGTACGATGCGCCATCCAAGCATGCGCTGCCTCGTGAAGTGTGATGGCAAGCAATAAAGGAATGGACCATACTGCAATTTTTTGAGCAAGTGTGAGTGTCAATATCACTATGATTTCCAGTTATCTATGTTATTAATTATATTAACGTGTAACTATCCATGCTTTCGCATTGAAAAGGATAAATACTGCCTAAATGCAGCAATTGCGTTAATTCATCAAGAGCAGTGAACGTTTCATGCAGTAATTGAGGGTCGGCTAAATCGTTGATACTCAGTTCTGTACGATAATGTTTTGAAACCCATCGGTCTAAAGCATCTAATTTTTCATCATCCATCAACACGTGCTGATGCATGGCTTTGAGTTGCGCTGTATTAAGAGGTACTCGTAATCGTAAGCAAGCAGGGCCGCCACCATTTTGCATGCTTTGTTTTAAATCAAAATAGTTGACTTGTGTGACAGGATTACTTGAGTCTTGGACGAGTTCATCAATCCATTGATGAACTCGTGGGTGCATTTCGCATTCTTTCGGTGCGAGTAAAAGCATGCTTTTTGCGCCACTTTTTGTGGTGGGCAATGTTAACAATTGAGAGTTAAAAATGTAGCTGTTCACAGCATCTTCCAGTGTAAATTGTTCACGTGCAATCTCAATAATATGCAATGGAAAAGTGGCTTGCTGTGATAATTTGTCCAGAATAACAGTTTGATCGACAAGTGCGTCTTCGTGAATCAATATCAATGATTCATTTGCCACACCAATTACGTCGTGATGAAAGACGCCTGCATCGATAGCGATTGAGTTTTGACGCGCAAAGAAAGCATGTTTAGGTGAAATTAAATGCCGTCTTGCAATTGCTTCCGATGCTTCTCGTGTTTGTCGTGCAGGATAACGTGTAGGTAAATGAGTATCTTGATGTCCTAAGGCTTGCCGTCCATACACAAATAAATGTAATCCAAGACTCCCATGATGCTCACATAACCGATTATGATTCGCAGCCCCTTCGTCACCTAAGGTGTAAGTTTGAGGTAGAACGCTATGATGCTTAAAATAACGTTGATCTGAAAAAATAGACTGAAGTAGTTTGTGAGAAAAGTCAGCTTCTTGGTGACGATGCAATTGGCTTACAAGATTAGCGGCTGTAAAATGCACTAAACCGTCTGCTGTGTCTGTACTAGGTGTGATCGTTGCTGCATTCGCTGTCCACATGCTTGAGGCTGAGTAACACGCGGTAAGTATGCCAGGAGACGCACGCTTTGCTTGATTGAGTTGTTGCGCAAGAGAACCATGAAATCCGAGTTGTCTGAAAAGCATTAAGTTGGGGCGTGCATGAGGTGGGAGAAGCGCTTGCTTAAGGCCTAGTCGATGTAAGAATCGCATTTTTTCAATGCCCTGGCGTGCAGCCGCCGCAGGATTTGCGGTGATATACGCGTTGGATGTTGACGCAATATTGCCTGTTGCAAGGCCTGCGTAATGGTGGGTTGGTCCAACCAAACCATCCATGTTTAATTCGACAACATCCATGATGTGATCACTCCATTAGTTGAATACCAGGTAGTAACGATTCGGGTAAGTCGATGGATGGCTGTTCAATGCTTGCGATAGGGTAAGCACAATAATCGGCTGCAAAATAAGCACTGGGGCGATGATTACCGCTATGACCAATCCCGCCAAAAGGTAAAGCGCTTGATGCACCGGTCGTTGCACGATTCCAATAAACAAGACCTGCACGAATGGTATTAAAAAATTGTACATAAGCTTCAGGATTGTCACTGAGTAAGCCTGCTGCTAACCCATAGCGTGTTTGATTCGCACCGATAAGTGCATCATTGAAATGCTCATATCGGTAAATTTGAATCAATGGTGCAAAAATTTCTTCATCAGGTGGTGTTAATACACGGCTCATATCGATAATACCTGGTGAAATAAACCCTGAGTTTTCCTTTAAAAG
Source organism: Legionellales bacterium (assembly GCA_020050955.1). GTDB lineage: Bacteria > Pseudomonadota > Gammaproteobacteria > Legionellales > Legionellaceae > JAGVJT01. Next base: position 5,589 of record JAGVJT010000054.1, read on the forward strand.
GTTCATCTCAAGTAATACTTCACCACCTAGCGATGCTAATGTTTTTTGTTTACTTAAATGCGCCAAAGCATGCGTATGACGAATGACAGGTCCCATAAACGGTGCTATCTCGTCATAAGGATTGCCAATGCGTAGTGCTTTACTTGTTTGGATCAGTTGATTTAAAACAGCATCACCATAAGCATTGCTTGGTAAAAAGAGGCGTCTAGCACATGTGCAACGTTGACCTGCGGTGAGAAAGCTTGAGAGAATTGTATGGTAGACAACAGCCGATTGTTGTTGAGCATGTTCAATGACAAGCGGGTTATTTCCTCCCATTTCCAATGCTAGGATCACATCAGGTCGTGTACTCATTTGTTGATGAATGGCAAGTCCTGTTTGATAGCTACCGGTAAATGCAACGCCTTGAATGGGTTCATTCAATAGTTGCTTTGCAACATGCGCATCGCCTTGAATTAAATTTAATACGCCAGCTGGTAATCCACTGTCATGCCAACATTGCATGATTAATGCTGCAACACTTGGTGTTAGTTCACTTGGTTTATAAACAATCGTGTTGCCTGCGAGTAATGCCGGTACGATATGGCCATTGCTTAAGTGTGCAGGAAAATTAAACGCACCTAAAACTACCATTACGCCATGTGGTTTGTAACGCAAACAACTGGCTGTGTTCGCGTTATCTGATGTTATTTTTTCTCTATTACGTTCTTGATAGGCTTGGATAGAGATATTCACTTTGGCAATGACGGCTTGTGTTTCTGTTTCTGCTTCCCAGCGCGGTTTACCTGTTTCCAGTGTAATTAACTTCGTTAATGCTTCGCGCTGACGTTCAACTTGTTTTG
>JAGVJT010000137.1 GCA_020050955.1 Legionellales bacterium
TACCTGAGCTGCCGATGCAGCTTGCGCCGTTATCGACTGAATTCTTTATGGCGATAAAAACCAACAATGAAGCTGTTTTTCAATATTTAATCCAAGATATCCAATCGCTTCTTCAACAAGGCTCGTTTTTAAAAGAGCACCACATTGACACAGCCATTGATGTATTAGTGCAACAACGGGCACTTCCTGCGGATTTATTGCAAAAACTAGATGAGTACTTGATACGCGAAAGATTAGACATGGATAGTGTGATTCAACCGATTCGTGCCGAAAAACTACCTTGGCTTGCTGAGCAAGCTAAATTGTTACAGTTTAGTCATCATAATATGTATCATGCGGCCGAGATGAAAGAGCGGACATCATTAATTGCAAAACAACTTGGATTATTCACACAAGGCTATGCTAGTGATGATTTTGTGAAAGCTGTGCTTCGTTTTGCGATTGAATGCCATGATTATATTCAACGCCGTCCTGGCTTACCTGTTTCAAGCATTTATGCGACAGCAGAACAAGAGTCCGCGGCAGAAGTGATTCAATGGTTAAATCAGGCGTTACCTGATGCGCCTTCTGTGGTGCATCAAACCATTCGATTTTTGGTGAGTAACGCCATTCCTTTAGCAACCACGCTGATTTGGGGGCAAAAATTTTGTGATTTATCCGAGCTTTTTTTCTTAATTGAGAAACGCGCAATTGAGGCTGGTATGACTGTTGTTGCTCCATCTAATCAGTTATTTATTAATGACACGCATGCTATGAATATTGGGATTGGTGTGTGTGACGTATTTGCAGGTGCATTTCCGTGTGTATGCGAAGAGCAATTTAAAGAACCACGCACAAATACGATTTCTCGTTTGCAAACAGCTTATTCTGCGCTGGTGCTGGATCAATTTTTTGCGAGCACGGCATTTCAGCCTTACTACCAAGATCGTTCACGAGATGAAAACAAATTCATGTTACTGATGTTATTTGTTGCACATTTGCATATGCGAGTTGAGTTAAGTGTAACTATACCATCTAAAAAATCACCTGATGAAGTTATTCCTTTTGAACAATATCAATCGTTTGAGTTAGTGACATCGCTTATTGAGTTTATTCGAGAGCATCAAAGTATCTATAGGCATATGTTAATGCGAGGAGATAGTGAATCCGATTTTATTGAGTTTTTTCATGGAAATTTTGAGAAAAATGAAGATGTTTTTCTTGGTGTAAAAAATATCTTTTTTTCAGCGATTGATAAAGAGGCAAGTTTTTGTAATGGATTAACTCATCTTTTAGCGATGAGTCAATCTAAACTGCAAGCATTGGGTTATATTGATGAGCACGCTCGAATATTGCAAGAAGTTGCTTTATGGAGACAGCAACAAACAATAGCACCTCAAACGTCAGCCATTTCTTTATTACAGGAAGCTATTGAGCCTCGTATATTTATTGATGCAGGTATTGCGGAAAAAGATGCATTTAACTTAGCTGCTTTGAGTGCATATTTTCATTCTTTAGAGTTAAAAAAAGAAGAACAGCAACAATTAGTGAAAGAGCTGTTATTAAGCACGATTGTGACGCCTGGAGTTATTTACGTTGCGCATTTAACAACACGCATACGATCTTCTTCGTTCATTGTTGCGTACACACCGCATGTTGAAGAGAGAAGTTCTTCTGCTAACTTTGCAAGAACCGCTTATAGTAGTTTTAGTCACGACAGCTTTTCATCGCAACGCAGCTCTTCACCATATGGCATACAAGACAGTGCGCCATCAAGAGACTTAGATGCGGAGTTAGATGAAGAGTTAATTTATGTCGATGCTGAACGACTGGTAAACTAATTTTTTTGTTTAACCATATGATTTATAAATTAATTGTGTTGTTAAATATAGTCGCAATGCATTGATTGAAACACAATTTAATCGATTACATTTGATCTCTTGCTTGCGTAAACGATGCATCCCCCCTAAAATCCTAGTTTAGTAAAAATGGCGGAGAAAGAGGTATGGGATGGAATGGACCAGATAATGACAACGATCCATGGCGCGGCAAAGGTCAACCACCCGATCTAGATGAAGCACTAAAACGTCTTCATCGAAAAATTAAACAAACTCTTTCTGGGAATAAACCGAGTTTTGAGAAACCTCTTGCTAATGGCGGCGGCGGTGTGTTTGCGCTTTTATTAGGGCTAGCTGTTCTTGTTTTATGGTTTTTATCGGGTATTTTTATTGTTGACCCGGCAGAGCAAGCGGCTATTTTGCGTTTAGGTAAATACGTCGAAACCGTAGGCCCAGGACCGCATTGGATTCCCCGCATGATTGAATCTAAAGTTGTTGTGAATGTTGAACGTGTTTCTGATTACTCTTATTCGGCACAAATGTTAACAAAAGATGAAAACTTAGTCTCTGTGGCACTTGTTGTTCAATATAGAATTAGTGATTTGCAAGATTATTTATTTAATGTGGCGGACCCAGAAGAAAGTTTACAACAAGCAACATCGAGTGCATTACGGCAAGTGGTGGGTACCACGCGATTGGATCAAATTATTACAGAAGGTCGTGAAGCGTGGGGAAGCAGTGTACAAGAATCCTTGGTGAATATTTTAGAAAGTTATAAAACAGGGATTAAAATTGTTAACGTATCACCGCAACCGGCTAGAGCGCCAGAAAATGTGCAAGATGCGTTTGATGATGCGATTAAAGCGCAGGAAGATGAAAAACGCTTCAAAGAACAAGCTCGTGCTTATGAAGCGAGTGTGGTACCGATTGCAGAAGGTAATGCGAAACGAATCATGGAAGAATCGCGTGCATATGCTGAGCAAGTGGTGTTGAAGTCAACAGGTGATGTCGCTGAGTTTTTAGCGATTTTGCCCGAATATACACGTGCACCAGAGGTGACGGGCGAGCGAATGTATTTAGATGCCATGCAGCGTGTCTTAAGCCAAAGTAGTAAAATTATTGTCGATGGCAAAGCCGGTAACATGTTGTATTTGCCGCTTGATAAACTGACTGCACGAGTTAGTGATACCAAATCAGATAATAGTGCGATGTCTGCACAACAAATCGCATCGAAGCCTGAGGTTGAGAGTACACTTGTGGATGGCCGCGAAACAGTACGACGTATCGAGCCTATTATAGGGAGAGCGGATCAATGAAATCCATAAAAGTAATCTTAAGCATGTTGGCATGTTTATTTATTTTTTTATTGGTAACGAGTCTATTTACGATTACACAAGGTCAACATGGCATTGTGTTGCGCTTGGGACGGTTGGTGAATGATGCGAATACAGGGAAAGCAAAAACTCTTGCACCAGGGCTTCATGTTAAAATGCCGTTTATTGAAACTGTTCGTGTGTTCGATACGCGCATACAAACATTGGATATAAAGTCATCTCGTATTGTGACAAAAGAGAAGAAAGATGTGATTGTGGATTATTATGTGAAGTGGCGCATTGATGATTTGGCACGTTATTTTACAGCAACTGGCGGCAATCAGTTTAAAGCAGATACGTTGCTTGAACAGCAATTAAATACATCGCTGCGAGCTGAGTTTGGTCGACGTACGATCTCCGATTTGGTGTCAGGTGGACGCAATGACATGACAGGTATTTTACAAGCACATGCTGAACAGCAAGCAAGTGAACTTGGAATTCATGTGGTTGATGTTCGTATTAAAGGTATTGAATTACCTGCAAACACAAGTAACGCTATTTATCAACGTATGCGGGCAGACATGCAAAAAATTGCAAATCGTCATCGAGCAGATGGGCATGCCGAAGCGGAGGCTATCCAAGCAGCAGCAGATGCACGTGTGACGATTGTATTAGCAAAAGCACGAAGTGATGGACAAGTTATTCGTGCGCAAGGACAGGCGAAAGCAGCTGAAATTTATACGCAAGCCTACAGTAAAAATCGAGATTTTTTTGCCTTTTATCGTAGTTTGAGTGCGTATGTTCTCAGCTTTAATAACAAACAAGATATCTTAGTGCTTGACCAAGAAGGTGCATTTTTTGATTATTTTAAACATGGTGCAGCGAAGAAGGTGAGTGTGGTCAATCTGCATTGATTTGGTTATTAATTATTTTGAGATGAAAGAGTAGATTATGGGTAAGCATGTCGTAGTAGTTGGGACACAATGGGGTGATGAAGGGAAAGGTAAAATCGTTGACTTACTGACACAAAATGCACGGGCTGTGGTTCGGTATCAAGGTGGTCATAATGCGGGTCATACGTTAAAAATAAATGGTGAAAAAACTGTTTTGAGGTTAATTCCATCTGGTATTTTGCGTCATGACGTCCATTGCTACATCGGAAATGGTGTGGTGGTGTCGCCAGAAGCGTTGTTAGCAGAAATCGCTGAGCTAGAAGCGAAAGGTATTGAGGTTCGTTCACGTTTGCACGTGAGTCTTGCATGCCCGTTGGTGTTGTCATGTCACGTGGCTTTAGACAAGGCGCGTGAAGCACATCAAGGCATTGGGACAACCGGACGTGGAATTGGACCTGCTTATGAAGACAAGATTGCACGACGTGCATTAAAAATTAGTGACCTATTCCATGTGAATTGGGTTGAAAAAGTGACGCAATTGCTGAACTATCATAATTTTTTACTTACACAATATTATCAACAGCCTCCGGTCTCTATTGATGAAGTACTGGAAGCTTCAAAACAGTGGGCGTTAGCATTAAAGTCGATGGCCATTGATGTGACATCAAGATTACATGCTCATCGAAGACAAGGTGATGCTATTTTATTTGAAGGCGCACAAGGTGTTTATTTAGATATTGATCATGGTACTTATCCGTTTGTGACATCATCGAACACGTGCGTTGGAAGTGTGAGCAATGGCGCAGGTTTTGGACCGCGTTATTTGGATTATGTGTTAGGTGTGACGAAGGCGTATACGACTCGGGTGGGCGGAGGACCGTTCCCAACTGAGCTTCATGATGCGATTGGTGAGCGTCTTTCAACACGCGGTCATGAGTTTGGTGCAGTGACAGGTCGTCCACGTCGTTGCGGATGGTTTGATGCTGTTCTTTTACGCCGTTCCATCGAGCTAAACAGTGTCACGGGATTGTGCCTTACAAAATTAGACGTATTAGATGGTTTAGAGACTGTGCGTATTGCTGTTGCTTATCGTGACGCATCGGGTGAGCGGTTAGAATATCCTCCACAAGCGGCTGACGATTACGTTGGGTTAGAGCCTATTTATGAAGACATGCCTGGGTGGTCAGAATCGACAGAGGATGTGACGGACATGAATGCACTTCCTGCAAATGCGCGTGCTTATATTAAGCGCTTAGAAGCTTTGTTAGGCGTGCCTGTTGATATTTTATCCACAGGTCCAGAGCGTGATTCAACCATCGTGTTGCGCGATCCATTCAAAGAATAATGTTGTTGAGGTGTTTATGAAAAAAATAATGCTTGTTGTTTTAAGCTCATTGCTTTGTTTATTCAGTGCATGCGAAGTATCTGCACGTGATACTTCACATGCACCAACACCTGAGGAGGTATTGGTGTATATTAATCAGTACCGTGCCTCACAAAAGCTTCCTCCTTTGGTGATGAATGCGGCGCTCACTAAAGAAGCGATGGCGCATAGCGAAGACATGGCGA
>JAGVJT010000094.1 GCA_020050955.1 Legionellales bacterium
AAAAACATGCGGTGTAAATAATCGAGCAATCGCCACTGTGTCATCCGTACTACCTGAGTCAAACACAATAATTTCATCGGCCCATTGAACAGATTCAAGGCAGCGGCGAATGTTCAAGGCTTCATTTTTTGCAATCACAGTCACAGAGAGCATGGTTTAATCTGATAAAAAATATTACGTGATGGTAACGAAATCCATGAAAAATTGTAAGTCCTGTGAATGATGCGTCGAGACGAGGCTACGCTCCTCCTCATCTCAAGCGAATTACAACAACATAAATTTATGTTTTATTTTTAAGCTTTAAATTCGCATTCTAGTCTTTTTACAACAAAATAAAAAGGCTCTAAACAGAGCCTTTTTATTTACATCAGTTTGTGATTTAAAACACACCTTCTCGATAATCATGACTATCAAAGTGCAATTTGCCGTCTTTCATGCTTAATCTCACATACCCACCATTTGCTAATTTACCAAACAACAACTCATCAGCTAATGGTTTCTTAATATTATCTTGTATCAATCGAGCCATCGGACGTGCACCCATTGCCCTATCGTACCCATGTTCGATGAGCCACTCACGTGCAGACTGGTCCACACTCAATGACACACCTTTGTTGCATAATTGCTCTTCCAACTCCATGATAAACTTATCAACAATCAAGCCAATCGTTTGAACATCTAATGCGGTAAAGTGGATAATTGCATCAAGACGGTTTCTAAACTCCGGGCTAAATTGTCGTTTCAAAGCGTCCGCACCATCGTGTGTGTTGTCTTGTGCAGAGAAACCAATGGAGTTTCGGCTAATCTCTTGTGCACCAGCATTACTTGTCATCACAAGAATCACATGACGAAAATCAGCATGTCGACCGTTTGTATCTGTTAACGTGCCTTGGTCCATCACTTGCAGTAACAAGTTAAACACATCTGGATGAGCTTTTTCTATTTCATCGAGTAACAACACACAGTGTGGATGCTTATTAATCGCTTCTGTTAATAATCCACCTTGGTCAAACCCAACGTACCCAGGAGGTGCACCAATTAAACGCGAGACGGTATGTTTTTCCATGTACTCCGACATATCAAAGCGTACCAACTCAATACCTAACACATTCGCAAGTTGTCTTGTGACCTCGGTCTTACCAACCCCTGTTGGACCAGCGAACAAGAAACTACCGACAGGCTTAGTTGGCTCACGTAAACCTGAACGCGCCAACTTAATCGCAGATGCTAATGCACTGATTGCCATGTCTTGACCGTAAACCAAAAGTTTTAAATCACGTTCAAGATCTCGCAACGTATCCTTTTCACTGGCCGAAATTTTCTTCACAGGGATACGAGCAATCTTAGCTACCACGTTTTCAATCTCAGTTACACTGACAATTTTTTTACGTTTATTCGCTGTTAATAGATTTTGATAAGCACCTGCTTCATCAACTACATCAATGGCCTTGTCTGGTAAGAAACGATCATTAATATGTTTTGCAGATAACTCAGCCGCAGCTCGCAACGATGGAATCGAGAACTTCACACCATGATGCTCTTCAAGACGTGCTTTCAAACCTTTTAAAATTTCAAATGTTTCATCCACAGAAGGTTCACGAATATCGATTTTTTGGAAGCGTCTGGCAAGTGCTCGATCTTTTTCAAAAATACCGCGATACTCTTGATACGTTGTCGAGCCAATGCATTTTAACTCACCATTAGCAAGCAATGGCTTAATCAAGTTAGAAGCATCCATCACGCCACCAGAAGCCGCACCTGCTCCAATGATGGTATGGATTTCATCAATGAATAAAATGCCTCCTTCTTGTTCAGATAATTGTTTCAATACTGCTTTTAAACGCTTCTCAAAATCACCACGATATTTTGTGCCAGCTAGCAACGCACCTAAATCAAGCGCATAAACCACGCAGTGCTGAATCACTTCAGGAACTTGATTATCAACGATTAATTTTGCGAGCCCTTCTGCAATGGCCGTCTTACCAACACCAGCTTCACCCACCAGCAAAGGGTTGTTTTTGCGACGTCGACACAACACCTGAATCGTGCGTTGAATTTCCTCATCGCGACCAATAAGTGGGTCGATTTTTCCAAGCTTGGCACGCTTATTCAAGTTCAAACAGTAACTTTCTAAGGGAGATTCATGTCCTTCCATACCGACCATGTCTTCTTCCATAGAAGGATGCATACGTTCTGGAACATTATTTTGATATTTAGAAACACCGTGAGAAATATAATTAATCACATCTAATCGTGTGATATTTTCGCGACGCAAGAAATACACAGCCTGACTTTCTTGTTCACTAAAAATTGCCGCTAAGACGTTTGCACCGCTAACTTCTGTTTTTCCTGCTGATTGCACATGAAAAACTGCTCGTTGCAACACACGTTGAAATCCAAGCGTTGGTTGAGTTTCACGTTCAAACTCACCATCAGGAATTTTGGGTGTTGTTTCTTCAATAAATTCGATTAAATCGCGTCGGAGAGTATCAATGCTCGCCTCACATGCTTGAAGAACATTTCCTGCCGCTGGATTATCCAGAAGAGACAACAACAAATGCTCCACTGTCATAAACTCATGACGTTTTTCCTTTGCCTCTTTAAATGCGAGGTTTAAGGTAAATTCAAGCTCTTTATTTAGCATGATCGTTGCTCCCTATCGGCCTTGAGTATGTTTTACTCTTGTTCCATACAGCATAACAAAGGATGTTGATGTTGTTTTGCATAATCGTTCACCAACAAAACTTTGGTTTCCGCAACATCACGTGTAAAAACACCACATATAGCATGCCCCTCTACATGAACACGGAGCATGATCTGTGTTGCAAGTTCCTCCGATAAATAAAAGAACTTTTTCAACACGTCTACAACAAACTCCATCGGGGTGTAATCATCATTAAGTAACAGTACTTTGTACTTTTTAGGCTCCTGAACTTGTGGTTTTTCCTCTAACTCAACCACATCCCACGCATCAGGTAAGCTCTCTAAAAATTTACTCATAAACAACACACCCTTACTTAATTTTATAGACTGATATTATCAATTTGGCCAGTAAAAAATAGAATTTCCTTTCATTATGCATAAACGTATAAAAATAGAATAACAATCCTTTCAAGTTATGCGCACTTCGATATGAATCACAACAAGCGTTCGGCGTTAAAACCGAACGCTTTAACGATAAGATCACTTAAGCCATGTGTTGAATCATCGCATCGCCAAATCCTGAAGAACTTACGCATGTTGCACCAGGCATGGCTCGTTCAAAATCATACGTTACTGTTTTGGCTTCAATGGCACCTTCCATGCCCTGAATCAAATAATCAGCTGCCTCTACCCACCCTAAGTGTCGCAGCATCATTTCAGCCGATAAAATCAATGAACCAGGATTTACTTTATTTTGACCAGCATACTTCGGTGCAGTTCCGTGGGTTGCTTCAAACACAGCGACGCTGTCACTTAAGTTCGCACCAGGTGCAATACCAATACCACCCACTTGTGCAGCAAGTGCATCTGATAAGTAATCACCGTTTAAGTTTAATGTTGCAACAACATCATACTCTTCTGGACGCAATAAGATTTGCTGCAGAAACGCATCAGCAATCACATCTTTAACAATGATGCTTTTGCCTGTTTTAGGGTTTTTAAATGACATCCAAGGGCCGCCTTCATAAAGAGTCGCACCAAACACATCGCGCGCAACCTCATACCCCCAATCTTTGAAAGCACCTTCTGTAAACTTCATAATATTGCCTTTATGAACCAATGTCACAGAATCACGATCATTATCAATCGCATATTGCATCGCCGCTTTCACAAGACGTGTCGTACCTTCTTTTGATACTGGCTTGATACCAATACCACAATGCTCAGGAAAGCGAATTTTTTTCACATTCATGGTTTTTTGTAAAAACTCAATGACCTGTTTCGCTTCGACTGAATCAGCTTTCCACTCAATGCCTGCATAAATATCTTCTGAATTTTCACGGAAAATCACCATGTTTGTTTTCCATGGCTCTTTAACAGGACTTGGCACGCCCGTAAAATAACGCACGGGGCGTAAACATGTATATAAATCAAGATCTTGTCGAATGGCGACATTTAATGAACGAATACCACCACCAACAGGCGTTGTTAAGGGGCCTTTAATCGAAACAACGTATTGCTTCATCGCATCCAATGTTTCTTTCGGTAACCACTCATTCTCACCATACTCTTTGGTTGCTTTTTCACCGGCATAAATTTCCATCCATGCAATGCGTCGCTTTGTGCCGTAAGCTTTTTTCACTGCAGCATTCACAACGTTTAACATCACAGGAGTCACATCAACACCGATACCATCGCCTTCAACAAAGGGAATAATTGGACAATCAGGGACATTTAACGACCCATCTTGATTCAACGTAATAGCTTGACCATCAGCAGGAACTTTAATTTTATTAACCATCGTGCGTTACTCCACCATCAAATAAAATGACTGTTATCATAGCATGCAGCCTGAATGATTCCCAAGATTTATAGCGTACTACCACGTTAAGGATTTAAATAAAGAGAATACAAGTACGCTGGTAAGGAGATTTAAATCAATCAACGAGCTGCCACATCACTTTCCATGCAGAAATCCTTCGCTAGGTTCAGGATGACGTACCTTGGGGGTTACACAAAAACTCAACATTGAGATGCAGATAGATACTTTTGATGCATCACCAAAAGTGCTTGTTCAAACACAATGTACGAGCCATTATTCTGAATACAATCATCAGCTAAGGCTTTTTGAAGCGCATGGTAAGGTTGTGCCGCAAGGCACGCTCTTGCTACATCAGATGTACAGTTATCACGCGCCATTAAACGCTTAATTTGCTCCTGCTCAGTCGCCTCAATTAAAAGCACGCGACTTAAATAAGGGTAATGAGTGCGCTCAATCAACAAAGGAATTTCAATCACACAATACGGACTTTTGGCATGCGAAATGGCTTGTTTAATTTCATCACGAATACGTGGATGTAAACACGACTCTAACCACTGGCGCGCCACTTGATCACGCATAATAATGTCGCGTAATTGACGACGATTTAGCTCACCATTCCCATGAAATATCGCATGACCAAAATATTCTCGAATATCATCTAACGCAGCTTGCCCTGGTTTTGTTAAATCTTTTGCAATTTTATCCGCACTAATAGTCGCAATACCCTGAGATGCGAAATAAGCCGTTGCTGTTGATTTACCGCTCGCAATTGTTCCTGTTAAACCAACGCAATACACCATGATGGCTCCCATGCTGATTTATTCTAACGGTGAGAAAAATAAATTAATATCATCCTCTGTAAAATTTAGCGGATTTTTCACAGCATCGCTTGATAAAAGACTTTGAAACAATTGTCTTTTTTTAGTTTGCATCGTAAGCATTGCTTCTTCAACCGTGCCCTTTGTAATTAAACGATACACGAAAACTGGTCGTTGTTGCCCAATACGATGACTTCTATCGGTTGCTTGATCTTCCACCGCAGGATTCCACCAAGGATCATAGTGAATCACCGTATCAGCCTGCGTGAGGTTAAGCCCTATGCCGCCTGCTTTTAAACTGATTAAAAAAATCGGCGCTTGTCCCTCTTGAAATGCACTGACAACCGCTTGCCTATCACGCGTTTGCCCCGTCAATTTTAGGTAAGGATAACGGCGCGCCACTAGTTTTTCTTCGATGAGTTTAAGCATAGAAGTAAATTGTGAAAACACCAGTACCGAACGACCTTCTTGCATTAAATTGTCTAAAAGCTCCATGCATGCGTCTAATTTTGCGGAGCAATGATGGGCCATGGAAGCTTCGGGCAATGAAAGCAAACGCGGATCACAACAAATTTGACGAAGTTTTAGTAAAGCGTCCAAAAGAATAAAATGACTTTTTCCTAATCCCTGCTTTGCAATTGCTTGACGCACTTCTTGTTCAGTTGTCATGCGAATAGCTTCGTATAAATCTCGTTGTGCATCTACAAGGTGAATCATATTGGTCATTTCTGTCTTCGGTGGTAGCTCTCGTGCTACCTCATTTTTTGTTCGGCGCAACAAAAATGGTTGAATTCGACGACTTAAAATCTCTCGACGCTCATCGTCTTGATGTTTTTCAATCGGATTTCGGAAAAATTTTCGAAATTGTGTGCGATCACCAAGAAGACCAGGCATTAAAAAATGAAATAACGACCACAATTCACCTAAATGATTTTCCAACGGTGTACCTGTTAAACAAAGCCGATGCGTTGCTTTAAATTGCTGAATCACTTGACGTGTTTTTGTGCGCGTATTTTTAATAAAATGCGCTTCATCTAAGATTAAATAATAAAAATTATAAGCTACAAATCGGCGTTTATCGCGTTGCACAAGACCATAAGTCGAAATGACTAAATCATAATCATCAAAATTATCTTTGTGGCGATCATTACCATGATAAACCAACACACGAAGCTCAGGCGTAAAGCGTTTACTTTCTTGTAACCAATTTCCAATCACACTTGTCGGTGCGATAATAAGACTTGCTCGATTTAGACGATTTGCTTCTTTTTCACTTTGTAACAAGGCCAATGTTTGAATCGTTTTACCTAACCCCATGTCGTCAGCAAGCACGCCCCCAAAGCGGCTCATACGCAATCGATGAAGCCAACTAAATCCTTCATATTGATAATCACGTAATGTCGCTTGTAAACGTAATGGTGGTGCACAATTAGGTTGATGTGTTGACGATAACAGTAATGTTAGCATCCGCCGTAATTCATCTGTCCCCTGCCAACGAGCAGCAGTTGTTGCCATAGCCTCTTCGGCTTCTTGCATAAAAAGCAGTTGATAACGAGAAAGCCGTAGTTCTTCGTCTGCTTGATTACTACTACGAATACCATATTGTAACAACAGACGAATCAGCGGTTTTAATCGCTCAAAAGGTAACTCAAGAAAACGTCCCTCTCCAAGCGGCAATTTAATTAAGTAATCATCCGCTAAATGTTCAAGCGACGATAAATCAAAGCGCTCCATGAAAGAAATGACCCATGGCACAATACTAATTTGCTTGTTATCAATAATAATGCCAAGCGCGTAAGAGAAAAAATCGGTTGAATCACGCGTAATATGACTTTCAGAATACCAAGTCACCGCTTCAGATGAAATGAGTTTTTCAGGAAAGTATGTCGCCTGTGTCGGCTGTTTTGTATAAAATTTATCTTGAAAAGCAGGTAATACATCAAGTTTTTCTTTCGCTTCCAATGCAAGCAAACACGCCACTGCATGCAAGCAGTTATGCTTTTTAGCGCAACCACATACAGCAGGACGCGTCGGCCATGCTTTAAAATCTAAATAAATATCATGGATTTGATTAGCATCACCCATGACTCGTGCTTTCAACAAACCATCGCTTAGGCGAATAGTTAAAACGCTGCCTTGTTTATAGCAGCGTTGACCTTCTTCAAGCATGTTTTTTGGAAAAACATCTATCATCTGCAACAAAGCGCGCTTTAGCATATCTTATGTTGCACCTTCATGCTTATTTATATCTCCAATGATACTCATGCATTCATCAATAATTGATTGATGCGGTGCACAAAATCAACAGGGTTATCCAATTGACCACCTTCCGCTAAAACAGCCTGTTGGAACAAAACTTCAACCCATTGTGCAAACAGCGCATCATCTTGAATATCATGCAATCGCTTAATTAGCGCATGTGTTGGGTTAATTTCCAAAATCGGTAGTGATTTTGGCAGTTGCTGACCTGTTGCTTGTAAAATACGTTGCATTTCCAAGCCCATGTCTTGCTCATCAGCTACCACACAAGCAGGCGAGTCAGTCAATCGAGTTGTAACTTGAACTGCTTTAACACGCGCATTTAAAATGTCTTGCATTTGTTTTAGCAAAGGCGCCATGCTTTGTTCTTGTTCCTTGACATCACTCGCATCAGCATCGTCAAAATCGACTTTTCCTTTGCTAATGGATTGCCATTTTTTACCTTCGTACTCACCTAAATAGCCCACTAACCACTCATCAATACGATCACTCAACAAGATAACTTCGATGCCTTTCTTCTTAAAGATCTCAAGATGTGGACTATTTTTAGCCGCATTATAGCTTGATGCTGTAACGTAATAAATTTTATCTTGCCCTTCTTTCATGCGAGCAACATAATCCGCCAATGTCACCGTTTGTTTTTCAGAGTTATTATTAGTGGTTGTGAATCGTAATAATCCTGCAATCGCATCACGATTTGCAAAGTCTTCGACAGGCCCTTCTTTCAACACGAGTCCAAACGCATCCCAGAATTTTTGATACATATCAGGATCATGCTTGCTTGTTTTTTCCAACATCGAAAGCACGCGTTTTGTACAAGCAGAGCGAATACTTTCAACTTGTTTATTATCTTGTAACAATTCACGAGACACGTTTAACGGTAAATCGCTTGCATCCACGATTCCTTTAATGAATCGAAGGTAACGTGGTAAAAATTGTGCTGCGTCATCCATGATAAACACACGTTTAACATACAATTTTAAGCCGTTTTTTGCATCTTGCTGCCATAAATCATAAGGTGCATGCGCAGGAACATAAAGCAAGCTCACGTAGTCTTGTTTTCCTTCTACATGATTATGTGACCACGTGAGTGGATCTTGATGATCATGCGAGATATGTTTATACAATGTTTTATATTCTTCATCTGAAATTTCAGATTTTTGGAGTGTCCAAAGTGCAGTTGCTTTATTAACAGTTTCAAGTTCTGTCGTTGCTTCAGCGTCTTTTTCATCATGATTAGTTTTCTTCATCACGATAGGCCAGCAAATATGATCAGAGTATTTTGTGACAAGGCTACGTAATCGCCAATCACTCAAAAAATCATCAGTTTCTTCTTGTTTAAGATGCAACGTAATGCGTGTACCACGTTCTGTTTTCGTTTGATTTGCAATGGTGAACTCACCTTCACCAGCCGACTCCCAAATAATACCCTCTTCAGCTAAAGCACCCGCTTTTCGACTTTCAACCGTGACTTTATCTGCTACGATAAATGCTGAATAGAAACCAACACCAAATTGACCAATCAATTGAGAGTCTCGTGCTTGTTCGCCAGACAATTGGCTTAAGAATTCTTTTGTGCCTGATTTTGCAATTGTTCCTAAATTTTCAACCGCTT